>JBDLTM010000176.1:0-5174 GCA_039805805.1 Pseudomonadota bacterium
CCGGCATGGGCAGCCGCACGCTCAAGCGCTGGCTGCTGGAGCCGCCGCGCGACCGAGCTCCGGCGCGCCGCCGGCTCGAGGCGATCGGCACGCTGCGCGCCGGCCTGCACGAGCCACTGCGCCATGCGCTCAAGGGCGCGTCCGACGTCGAGCGCATCACGGCGCGCATCGCGCTGCGCCAGGTCAGGCCGCGCGAGCTCGTCGGCCTGGTCAACACGCTCGAGAAGGCGGCCGGCATCGCGCTGGGACTGCATCAGCTGCTGCACTCCCAGTCTGACTCCGGCAGTCTGGTTGGCACGCCGTTGCTCGCCGAGCTCGCACGCGAGCTCGAGCCGCCCGAAGGTTGCGCCATCCTGCTGCACCGCGCGCTGCTGCCCGAGCCCGCCGCGCTGGTGCGCGACGGCGGCGTGATCAACCACGGCTTCGACTCTGACCTCGACGAGCTGCGCGCGATCCAGAACAACTGCGACGGCTTCCTGCTCGAGCTCGAGACGCGCGAGCGCGAGCGCACCGGCATTGCCAACCTGCGCGTGCAGTACAACAAGGTGCACGGCTTCTACATCGAGGTCACGCAGGGGCAGCTGGACAAGGTGCCCGACGACTACCGCCGGCGCCAGACGCTCAAGAACGCCGAGCGCTTCATCACGCCCGAGCTGAAAAGCTTCGAGGACAAGGCGCTGTCGGCGCAGGAGCGCGCCTTGGCGCGCGAGAAATGGCTCTACGAGGGCCTGCTCGACCAGTTGCAGCAGCATGTGCCGGCACTCGGGCGTCTGGCGCGCGCGCTGGCCAGCGTCGATGCGCTCAGTGCGCTGGCCGAGCGCTCGCTGACGCTGAACTGGTGCGAGCCGGAGTTCGTCGCCCAGCCCTGCATCGAAATCCGCGCCGGCCGCCATCCGGTGGTCGAGGCCAGGCTGGCCGAGACTTCGGGCACCGGCTTCATCCCGAACGACACCGTGCTGGGACCGAAGGCGCGCATGCAGGTCATCACCGGCCCGAACATGGGCGGCAAGTCGACCTATATGCGCCAGGTCGCCGTGATCGCCCTGCTCGCCAGCATGGGCAGCTACGTACCGGCACAGAACTGCCGGCTCGGGCCTCTCGACGCCATCCATACCCGCATCGGCGCGGCCGACGACCTGGCCAACGCGCAGTCGACCTTCATGCTCGAGATGACCGAGGCGGCGCAGATCCTGCACTCGGCCACGCCGCACAGCCTGGTGCTGATGGATGAGATCGGCCGCGGCACCTCGACCTTCGACGGCCTGGCGCTGGCCAGCGCGATCGCGACCCACCTGCACGACAAGGTCAAGGCCTTCGCGCTGTTCGCGACCCACTACTTCGAGCTGACCGAGTTCCCGGCCGCCCACCGCGCAGCGCTCAACGTGCACGTCAGCGCAGCCGAGAGCCAGGGCCGCGACATCGTCTTCCTGCACCAGATCGAACCCGGGCCAGCCAGCCGCAGCTACGGCGTGCAGGTCGCGCGCCTGGCCGGCGTGCCGGCGCCGGTGGTGCAGCAGGCCCGCCATGCGCTCGAGGCGCTCGAGGCCCACAGCGCCAGCGCGACGGCCCAGGTCGACCTGTTCGCGCCGCCGCCGGCCGCCGCCACGCCAGAGCTGAGCCGGGTCGAGCTCGCGCTGGCCGCGATCGACCCCGACACCCTGACCCCGCGCGAGGCGCTGGACCAGCTCTATCTACTCCAGAAACTCCTGAAATCATGACTTACTGCGTCGCCGTCAAACTCAACGCCGGACTGGTCTTCCTGTCCGACTCGCGCACCAACGCGGGCCTGGACCAGATCAGCACCTTCCGCAAGATGATCGTCTACGAGAAGCCGGGCGACCGCTTCATGTGCCTGCTGTCGGCCGGCAACCTGAGCATCTCGCAGTCGATCCGCGAGATCCTGCAGTCCGAGCACCTCAAGGACCCCGACAGCGACGAGCCGATCACGATCTGGAACGCAAAAAGCATGTTCGATGCCGCGCGAGTGCTCGGCTCGGCGGTGCGCCATGTGCAGTTGCGCGACGGCGAGGCGCTGCGCCGCTCGGGCGTCGACTTCAACGTCAGCATGATCTTCGGCGGCCAGATCGCCGGCGAGGGCATGCGCCTGTTCCAGGTCTATTCGCCGGGCAACTTCATCGAGGCCACGCCCGAGACGCCCTTCTTCCAGATCGGCGAATCGAAGTACGGCAAGCCGGTGCTCGACCGCGTCATCACGCCCGAGACCCCGCTCGACGAGGCCGCCAAGTGTGTGCTGGTCTCGATGGACTCGACGCTCAAGTCCAACCTCTCGGTCGGCCTGCCGCTGGACATGGCGGTCTACGAGGTCGACAGGCTCGAGAGCGACCGCATCGTCTGCATCGACGAGAACAACCCCTATTTCCGCATGGTGCGCACCACCTGGGGCCAGAAGCTGCGCGAGGTCTTCGACGCCATCGAGCACCCGGCCTGGGACGGCCATGAGACCGAGGTGCCGCTGCTGATGCCGAGCAGCCGCAGCAAGCCGCTGCGCAAGATCAGCAACGCCAAGGAAAAGCTGATCTGAAGCCCTGGCAGGGCGCGGCTGCCCTGCCCGTCAGGATCAGTCGGCCCAGACCACCCAGCCGGTCTGCGCCGTCACCAGGATCAGGATGCCGAAGGCGATCCGGTACCAGGCAAAGCCGACGAAGCTGTGCGTCGCGACGAAGCGCAGCAGCCAGCGGATGCAGAGCCAGGCGCTGATGAAGGCAAACAGCAGGCCGACTGCGAACATCGGCAGGTCGGCCAGGCTCAGCAGATCGCGCTCCTTGTACAGACTGTAGCAACCGGCGCCGATCAGCGTCGGTATCGCCAGGTAGAAGGAGAACTCGGTCGCGACCTGGCGCGACAGCCCCAGGAACATGCCGCCGATGATGGTCGCGCCGCTGCGGCTGGTGCCCGGCACCAGAGCCAGGCACTGCACGAGGCCGACCTTGAGCGCATCGAAGCCGCTCATCTGGTCAACCGACAGGATGCGGGGCGCGGTCTCGGCGCTGGCCTGGCGCCGCTCGGCCCACAGGATGATGAAGCCACCGATGATGAAGGCCGCCGCCACCACCTCCGGCGTGAACAGATGGGCCTTGATCGCCTTGCCGAACAGCAGTCCCAGGATCACCGCCGGCAGGAAGGCCGTCGCGACGTTGGCGACGAAGCGCTGCGCCCGGCCCTGGGTCGGCAACTGCACGACGGTATCGCGCAGGCGCTGCCAGTAGACCAGGATCACCGCCAGGATGGCGCCAGTCTGGATCGCGATTTCGAACACCTTGCCCTTGGCATCGTGCATCTCGAGCAGGGAGCCGGCCAGGATCAGGTGGCCGGTGGAGGAAATCGGCAGGAATTCGGTCAGGCCTTCGACCACCCCCATCAGGGCGGCCTTGATCAGCAGCAAGGTGTCCATCAAACTATCGCAGACGTTGAAAAGCTAGCAGTGTAAGCTGGCCCGGACATTGCCTATGCCAGGGCCGGCTGATCCATTCAACGCCAGTCGTGCCGGTCCGGGTAATAGTCTCCGTGCCGGTGCCAGTCACGCCGATGCTCTTTCCAGCGCTGGCCATGCTGGCCGCGATGGTGGATGTGGCGATGCCCAGGCGGACCCCATGCCATGGCCCTGGCCGGCGGCACGACGATGACCTGGGGCGCCGGCTGGACATAGATGGGCTGGGCCACGACCGCAGGCGCAACGGAGCCCAGCCCGACCACCATGCCCGGCGCTTGCACGCCCAGCGACCAGTGGACTTCCGTGGCCTGCGCCACGCCCGACGGGGCCAGCAAGGCCATGCTCACCCATGCGGCGGCCAATCCGGCCCAGGTCAACAGCTTGCGGCGTACTCCGCGCACCGCCTGCATCAATCTCTTCATGCTTGACTCCTGTCGCATCACCCCGATGCGCCTCGAAATCGATTGGAAACGCAAAACCGCTGCCGCCCAAGTCCCGAAATGTGAGAGTCGTAACCAGAGTTAACGCACGCGGCCCGCTCCGATGCGACCAAGCGGGACCTCGACCCAGCGATGAAAAGCGGCCCCCGCGACATTGCAGGCCATCCAGGCCAGCACCAAGCCTGCCGTCTGCACCCAGGGATCAGGTGCCGCGAAGCGCCTGAACGCCGCGTTGACCACCAGCGCGACCGGGAAATTCAGCAGGAAGACCGCATACGAAATGTCGCTGAAATACGCCCAGCCATGCCCCGCAGGCCAGCGCTGCAGCCAGCCGCCACGCAGGCTGAGGGCCAGCAGCAAGGCCGTGGCCAAGGCCAGCGCCAGGCGGGTGCGGAAATCCAGCCAAAGCGCCACGGCCACCAGGACTGCCAGCAGCAGCAAGCCGAGTCGCGCCCGCGCCGCATCGCGCTGGCTGCCCAGCCACCAGGCGATGGCTCCCATGCCATAGGCACCGAAGAAGTAGATCGCCCAGACATCCCAGTGGCTGTCGCGGTTGAAGTGGTAGACCGACAGCAAGACGCCAATAGCCGTCACGCCCAGCGCTGCCCGAAGGCCACCGCTGCCGGCGCGCGCGAGCCACAGCAACAGGAGCAGCAGCGCGAACAACTGGAAGTCGATCGCCACATACCAGACGCCGGCCGAGAGCGAGTCGACGTCAAGCAGGCTCTGCACCAACAGCGCGTGCGCGAGAAGCTGGAGCAGTTCCGGCCGCGCCGGTATGCTGTCATGGACCATCCAGTGCCGCGCCACTTCTGCACCCGCCACGCCGAGCAGGACGGCCGCGATCAGCGGCAGTGCCGTGCGCAAATAGCGCTTTCGCAACAGCGCCAGGGGCTGAGGCGAGCGCAGCCGGCCGTCGGGCGCCAGGCTGCGCGCTGCCAGGAATCCTGCCATCACCAGGAACACCTGGACCACGATGCGTGCATGCTGGCTCAGCCACTCGATCAGCCAGGGAAAAAGCTGCTGGGTGTAGTCCGACATCGGCCCGTAGAAGGCCAGGTGATGCAGCACGATCAACTGGGAACATACCGACTTCAAGGCATCGATCAGGGCCATGCGCCCCACGCTTGCAACTCCATTGACCGACATCTGCGCATCCCCGCCCGCTCCCTATCGACGGCAGCAGGCACTATTAATCAGAAAAACCGGCTATGGTAAACCCGTCCCCTCTAAAATCCAAGCCATGAGTTCAGCGCCCCAAACCACAGCAGCGCCCGCAGAAG
>JBDLTM010000177.1:0-5097 GCA_039805805.1 Pseudomonadota bacterium
CTGAGCTGATGTGCTGGCTGCTTTCGGAGCGCGCGGCGCGCGTCACCGGCCAGGTCTGGTCGCTGGACGGCGGCTTCTCGTCCATCCGGCCGCTGGTGAAGTAAGCCCCTCAAGGTCCGAGGCCGGCCAGCGCCGGCCCTGCAGCAGGAGGTCATCATGTCAAGATGGTTCAACAAGCTGCCAGGCTTCCGGAAGACTCCCGCAGGGCTGGAGAGGGTCATCCTGCGCGAGCTGCCGCGCGCGACCTTGCTGGGCACGGGCGCGCTCCTGCTGCCGTCGCTGCTGGTGCGCCTGCTCGAATGGCAGGCTCCTGCGCTGGAGAGCGCAGGCGGGCTGGCCATGCTGGACGTCTACGTCATCAGCCTGGTCGTGCTGCACTGGACGGTGATGCTCACGGTCGGCATCGGCGCCTTCATCGTCATGGTCATGAAGGGGCCGGCCTACGTGGCCGATCCCTATCCGCTGCAGGAATCCGAGCTCCGTCCGCCCGGGGACTGAACCCGGCCCTCAGGTCAGCAGGATGCTGGAACCCGTGGTCAGCCTGGCCTCCATGTCGCGGTGCGCCTGCGCCGCCTGCTCGAGCGGATAGCAGCGCTCGACATGGATCTTGACCTGGCCGCTCTCGACCACAGCGAACAGCTCATCGGCCATCGCCTGGGTGCGCTCGCGCGTGCGCAGATGGGTGGGCAGGGTCGGGCGCGTCAGGTAGAGCGAGCCCTTCTGCGCCAGCATGCCCGGCGCGAACGGCGGCACCGCGCCCGACGAGTTGCCGAAGCTCGCCAGCAGGCCGAGCGGCTGCAGGCAGTCGAGCGAACCCATGAAGGTGTCCTTGCCGACCGAGTCGTACACCACCTTGACGCCCTCGCCGCCAGTGATCTCGCGCACGCGCGCGACGAAGTCCTCGGTCCGGTAGTTGATCATGTGGGCGGCGCCATTGGCCAGCGCCAGCGCGCATTTCTCGTCGCTGCCGGCGGTGCCGATCAGGCGGTAGCCCAGCGCCCTGGCCCACTGGCAGGCGATCAGGCCGACGCCGCCGGCCGCCGCATGCCACAGGATGTAGTCGCCAGGCTGCAGCCCTTCGACCGGCAGCGTGCGCCTCAGCAGGTATTGCGCGGTCAGGCCCTTGAGCATCATGGCCGCTGCGGTCTCGAAGCTGATCGAGTCGGGCAGGCGGCAGACATTCATCGCCTCGGTGACGCGGCGGTCGCAGTAGGCGCCGGGCAGGTTGCTGGCGGCATAGGCGGCGCGGTCGCCGACCTGCAGGTGGGTGACGCCCTCGCCGACCGCCTCGATCACGCCGGCGCCCTCGCCGCCCAGGATCAGCGGCATCGGCATCGGATAGAGACCGGAGCGCTGGTAGATGTCGATGAAGTTGAGGCCGATCGCGTGGTGGCGGATTCGCACCTGGCCCGGACCGGGTTCGCCGACCTCGTCTTCGACGAGTTGCATTTCCTCGGGACCGCCATGCTGGCTGATGCGGATGGCGCGGCTGGGATGAAGAGGCATCGGAATGTTTCCTTCGCTGCTGTACTGCTGATGTGGGAGATGCTGCCATGAAATCGGGACTGCCCGCGTCGTGCCGGGCTTTTCAAGGCTCGCGGGCTTTGCCAGAATCGCTGCCAACAAGGTTACAGGGAGATGGGGATGGAGCTTTCATATCGGCGCCCTGGCGTCATCATCATGACAATCATCGGAGCCTTTGGGCCGGCCCGGGCCGGCATGCAGCTGGAGACCACGCCCGCTGCGGCCATCCCTGTGCCAGCGGCGCCTCCGGCCAGCAAGCCCAGTCAGACACCCGGTCAGGCAACGCCCAGGCCCCGGGCAACGGCAGTCCCCGCAACGGCGCGCCAGGAGGAAAAGGCCGCCTGGCCGGCCTGCATACGGCTGCTCAATGCCGCATCGCTGGTCGGCGAACTGGATGCCGACAGGCGCCAGGCACTGCTCGAGCAATGCGCCAGCTGAAGCCCCAGCAGGGAGCCTGTGGCATGAACCGCCTTCTGAAACCCAGCTCAATGCTCTGCCTGCTGCTGGCGCTGGCAGCCTGCACCACAAAACCTCGGCCCAGCCTGGACAGCGTCCAGCCCGAGGCTGCGAGGCCGGATACCGCGAGGCCGGCAGTCGATCCGGCGCTGGCCACCGCATCCCGTGCCGAGGAATTTCGGTCCGAGGGTGACCGGCTGCAGGCCCAGGGACGCTGCCGGGACGCGCTGCACCATTACGGGCTGGCGGCCCTTGAGCCCGGCCCGGGTCGCAGCCAGACGCTCGCGTCCATCTATCTGTGCCACTGGCAGCTTCAGCGCGCCCAGGCTGCCGAGGAGAGCCTGTCATTGTTCCTGCGCCACGAGCTCGACCAGGGCCGGCTGCCGATCAAGCTGCTGTTCCAGCCTGGCGAGGCGCGCTATCTGGCCGACGCCAGGGTCTCGGCGCCCTATGGCGCCTGGCTGCGCCGCATTGCGGACGCCATGCTCGCCGGCGACAGCTGCCTGGCGCTGCGCGGCCATGCCGGGCCGAGCGCGGTCGAGCAATACAGCACCGGCCTGGCGCTGCGGCGCGCCCAGCTGGTGCAGCGCCAGCTCGAGACCCTGGCGCCGGCGCTGAAAGGACGATTGCATTCGCAGGCCGCCGAATCCGTCGAGCCCCTGATCGGCAGCGCCAGCGACGACCTGAGCGACGCGCTCGACCGCAGGGTCGACTTTGCCTTGGCCTCCTGCTGAAGGGGGCCGCTCCATGGCCGGCTGCGGCTTGCTGCAGAGCGGCCATGATGGCGCAGATCGCGTCCTGGCTGGTCGCGCCGACGAAATCGCGTTGTCGTAGCGCAGGAAGGGCTCAAGCCCCGACCTGCTTGAACACCTTGAGCCACTTGGTCGCGGGCAGGCCCCAGCGTTCCTGGATCACTTCGGCGCGCGCGAGCAGCTCCAAGCGGCTCGGGTGGCTGGGCGTGCGCTGCGCCAGCACGATGGTGTTGCCGTCGCGCGTCGGCTTGAAGGCCCAGACCGCATCGGCACCGAAGGCCGCCTTGATGCTCTCAAGCGAGCGCTCGTAGCTGGCGTCGCGGCCGAACAGGTTGACCGTCATGCAGCCCTCGTCGGTCAACATGTGGCGGCAGTCGGTGTAGAAGTCGGGGCTGTCGAGCACGGGTGCTGCGGCCTCGTGGTCGTAGAGGTCGACCTGCAGCGCGTCGATGCTTCCGTGGAAGGGCGCGTGGCGCACCACCTCGGCTGCGTCGCCCAGGATCACGCTGAGCTTGTCCGAATCGGGCGGCAGCTTGAACCAGCTGCGGCAGGCCGCGACCACTTGCGGGTTGATCTCGATCGCAGTGGTGTCCATCTTCAGCTTCTTGAAGTGGAACTTGGTGAGCGCGGCCGACCCCAGCCCAAGCTGCATCGCACGCCGGTCCACCACGCTGTCGGGCTCGACGAACAGCAGCCAGGCCATCATGCGCTGGACATATTCGAGCTCGATCTCGAATGGCTTCTTGATCAGCATGCTGCCCTGCACCCATTCGGTGCCCAGGTGCAGGAATCGGACCTCGGTGTCCTCCGAGATGGTGACCTCGGGCAGGTTGTCGGGGTCGGTGCGGGTGCGCCGGGTCTTCGCCATCACGCCACCTCCGCCAGGCCGTGCAGCGCGAACACCTCGCGCCAGGCCTCGGTCTTGCGCGCCAGGCTCGAACTCGCGTGGGCTGGGCTGGTGGAGGGCAGGCGGTAGACCGGCAGGCCCAGCGCGCGGGTGTGGCGCGCGTGGCGGAAGCTCTCGCCGCCGTTGTGCGCAATCGCCTGCAGCTGAGGGCAGCGTGTCTTCAGGTTGGCGAGGTCGTTGAGCTGCGCGTTCTCGATCGCGCTGTCGAGGCTGCCCTCGCGCTCGCAGGCGGCGTAGACGTCCCAGACGCCCAGGCCGTGCGCGCGCAGGGCGTCGGTTCTTTCGGAGTAGTTCATGTCGTGCAACGGCAGCCCCCAGAGGGCGCCGAGGATTTTCCAGAATTGGTTCTGCGGGTGCGCATAGTAACGCTGTGCCCGCAGCGAGGCGACGCCGGGGAAGCTGCCGAGCACGACCAGGCGCGTGTGCTGGTCGAGTATTGGCGCGAGGCCATGCAAGCGCGCGGGCGGTAGCGGGGTGATGCTCATGCGCTCTCCTGGCTGGCGGCCAGCGACTGTTCCGGTGGCAGCAGCGCCGCCAGCCTGGGCAGCGCAACGAGCGCGTTGGCCGTGCTCAGGTCGGCCAAGGCTTCGGCCGACAGGCCGCGCAAGCCCGCCAGCGCGGCGCCGATGCGCGGCAGCTCGGCCGGGCTGTTGACGCCCTGTGGCCGCCCGGCCGCGCGCTCGGCCGCGCTGACGTAGAGCCACTGCGGGGGGATGTCGGGCGCGTCGGTCTCGAGCACCAGTGCCTCGGGCGGCAAGGTGGCAAAGAGCTGGCGCAGCTGGCGCGCGGCGTCGAAGGTCGTGGCGCCGCCAAAGCCTAGCTTGAAGCCCAGCGACAGGAAGGCCTGGGCCTGCTGCGCGCTGCCGTTGAACGCATGCGCGATGCCGCCCGCGACCGGGCGTCCGCGCGCGGCCATCTCGCGCAGTCCCTTGAGCAGCCAGTCGACCGAGCGCCGCAAATGCAGGATCACCGGCAGGCCATGGCGCTGCGCCAGCCGCAGCTGCTCGCGGTAGAAGCGCCACTGGCGCTCGCGCATCCCGGGCGTGCAGAGCTGCGGCACGAAGAAGTCGAGCCCGATCTCGCCCACCGCGACCAGGCGCGGGTCGCCGGCGTGACGCTCCAGCGCATCGGCCAGCGCCTGCAGGTCCGAATCCTGTGCGCGCGGAACGAACAGCGGATGGATGCCGAGCGCATAGGCATCGCCCGTCTGGTTTGCCAGCAGGCGCACGGAATCGAAGTCGAAGCGCGCGACAGCCGGATAGACGCACAGGCCGACGCCGAGCGCGCGGGCCTGCTCGCGCCCCTGCAGGCCCAGCGCATGATCCGGGCCGTATTCAGGCGCATCGAGATGGCAATGGGTGTCGATCCACATGCCGCGATTGTCCTTCACCCATCCAGGACATCGGTTTTCCGGGGACGGTCGACGCCTTGGTGGCGTCGGCGTATGCTTGCCCCATG
>JBDLTM010000178.1:0-5092 GCA_039805805.1 Pseudomonadota bacterium
AAGCGCGAGGAAGACGGCATCGTGCTGATCGACCAGGACAAGTGCCGCGGCTGGCGCATGTGCGTCTCGGGCTGTCCGTACAAGAAGATCTACTACAACTGGAAGAGCGGCAAGGCAGAGAAGTGCATCTTCTGCTTCCCGCGCATCGAGGCCGGCCAGCCGACCGTCTGCTCCGAGACCTGCGTTGGCCGCATCCGCTACCTCGGCGTGCTGCTCTACGATGCCGACCGCATCGCCGAAGCCGCCAGCGTCGAGCGCGAGACCGACCTGTACCAGGCCCAGCTCGACATCTTCCTGGATCCGAACGACCCGAAGGTGATCGCCCAGGCCCGCGCCGACGGCATTCCGGACAGCTGGCTCGAGTCGGCCCGCAACAGCCCGGTCTACAAGATGGCGGTCGACTGGAAGGTGGCGCTGCCGCTGCACCCGGAGTACCGCACGCTGCCGATGGTCTGGTATGTGCCACCGCTGTCGCCGATCACTTCCGCCGCCAACGCCGGCCAGATCGGCATCAACGGCGCCATTCCCGACGTCAGCCAGCTGCGCATCCCGCTGAAGTACCTGGCCAACCTGCTGACCGCTGGCGACACCGTGCCGGTGGCCCGTGCGCTCGAGCGCATGCTGGCGATGCGCGCCTACCAGCGCGGCAAGCATGTCGACGGCGTGGTCAACCAGTCGGTGCTCGAGCAGGCCCAGCTGAGCGCCGCCGAGGTCGAGGAGATGTACCGCGTGATGGCGATCGCCAACTACGAGGACCGCTTCGTGATCCCGAGCAGTCACCGCGAATACGCCGAGAACGCCTTCGATGTGCGCGGCGGCTGCGGCTTCAGCTTCGGCAACGGCTGCTCCGAGGGCCAGACCGACGCGAGCCTGTTCGGTGGCAGCAGGAAGCGCACTATTCCGATCAAGCTGGGAGTCTGAGATGGCCTTTTTCCACAAGAGCGGGCCTGCTCCCGCCGTCCACACGCTGCGGGCGCTGGCTCACCTGCTGCGCTACCCTGACGCCGAGCTGCGCGCCCACCTGGGCGAGATCAGCGAGGCGCTGCACGCCGAGCGGGCGCTGGGCGCCTCGCGCCTCGCCGAGCTCGACGCGCTGCTGCTGCGCCTGGGCCGGCGCGATGCGCTGGAAGTCGAGAGCGACTATGTCGAACTGTTCGACCGCGGCCGCAGCACGGCGCTGCACCTGTTCGAGCATGTGCACGGCGATTCGCGCGACCGCGGCCCGGCCATGATCGACCTGATCCAGACCTACGAGCAGGCCGGCCTCTACCTGGACGCCGACGAGCTGCCCGACCACCTGCCGGTGCTGCTCGAGTTCGCCTCGACCCAGCCACCGCAGCAGGCGCGCGAGTTCCTGGCCGAGTTCGCGCACATCGTGCGCGTCATCTTCAGCGCCTTGCTCAAGCGCCGGAGCCCCTACGCCAGCGTGCTCGCCGCCGTGCTGGACCTGGCCGGCGAGAAAGCCGAGCCGGTCCCGGTCGCACCCGAGCCCGAGCTCGACGAAAGCTGGGCCGAGCCCGAGGCCTTCGACGGCTGCAGCAGCGCCGGCCAGTCCAAGCCGGGCCAGGCCCAGCCCATCCGCATCGTCAAGCCTTCCCCATCCATCGTTCAAGGAGCGTCGGCATGAACCCGCTGCATCACTTCCTGTTCAACATCTATCCCTATATCTGCCTGGCCGTCTTCCTGCTCGGCAGCCTGATCCGCTTCGACCGTGACCAGTACAGCTGGAAGAGCGACTCCTCCCAGATGCTGCGCGCCGGCCAGCTGCGCTGGGGCAGCAACCTGTTCCACATCGGCGTGCTGTTCCTGTTCTTCGGCCACAGCGTCGGCATGCTGACGCCGCACTTCATCTACGAGCCCTTCATCAACGCCGGCGCCAAGCAGTTGCTGGCCATGGTCTCGGGCGGCGTGGCCGGCCTGCTGGGCTTCATCGGCGTCAGCATCCTGCTGCACCGTCGCCTGTCGGACGAGCGCATCCGCAAGAACTCCAGGACCAGCGACATCGTGCTGCTGTGGCTGCTCTGGATCCAGCTCGCGCTGGGCCTGGCGACCATCCCGCTGTCGGCCCAGCACCTGGACGGCAGCATGATGCTCAAGCTGGCCGAATGGGCGCAGCGCATCGTGACCTTCCGTGGCGGCGCGGCCGAACTGCTGCTCGACGCGGGCTGGATCTTCCAGACCCACATGGCCCTGGGCATGACGATCTTCCTGGTGTTCCCGTTCACCCGCCTGGTCCATGTCTGGAGCGGCTTCGGCACCCTGGCCTATGTGGCACGCCCCTACCAGTTGGTGCGCAACCGCCGCCTGGGCGTGCCGGGCAACTCGCGTTGATCCACTTTTCCAGGAGACCAGCATGAACCAGATCGAAGCGAGCGGCTGCGGCGGCGCCGGCTGCCAGTGCAGCAGCCCTGCCGTGGCCGAATGGCCGGCCCAGCCAGCTGTAGTGGCCCGCGTCAATGGCGTGGCCTTGCACGATGCCGACGAGCAGCCCGATGTCGAAACCCTGCGCGAACGGGCCTGTGCCGAATTGCTGCGCCAGCAGGCGGCAAGTCTTGGCCTGCTGCCCGGGCATGAGTACGACATTGCCCCCGAGGTCGATCCGCAGCAGCAGGAAGTCATCGAGTCCATGCTGGAGCGCGAGGTCGTGGTGCCGGAGGCGACCGAGGAAGCCTGCCAGCGCCACTACGCCGCCAACAAGTCGCGCTATGTGGTCGACCAGGCCATGCACCTGCGCCATATCCTGTTTGCCGTCACGCCTGGCGTCAACGTGCAGAAGCTCGCCCAGCGTGCCGAGGCCGCCTTGCTCGAGCTGACCCACAAGGCAGCCGAGCCGGGCCGCTTCGAGCAGCTCGCGCGCGAGCTCTCGAACTGCCCGAGCAGCGCCCAGGGCGGCGACCTGGGCTGGGTCGGGCCGCACGACTGCGCGCCTGAGTTGGCGCAGGCGCTGTTCTTCCAGTCCGAGGTGGGCTTCGGGCTGGGAGTCCATCCGCGCCTGGTGCATACCCGCTACGGCCTGCACATCATCGAGGTGCTCGAGCAGCGCAAGGGCCGCCAGCTCGAGTTCGACGCAGTGCGCGACAGCATTGCGGCGCAGCTCGCGCTGCAGTCGCGCGCGACCGCGCTGCGCCAGTACATGATGCTGCTGGTCGGCCAGGCCGACATCGTCGGGGTCGAGCTGGAAGGCGCCGAAACGCCCCTGGTGCAGTGATGCCTGGCCGCGCAGGAGACGACGAACTGCTGCTGCGGCTGCGGCATTTCGAGTCCGACTACTTTCCGCTGCACCAGCAGCGCTTCCAGGACCTGGTGGCGCAGGGCCAGCATCCCAAGACCCTGTTCATCGGCTGCTCCGACTCGCGCCTGGTGCCCTACCTGCTGACTGGCGCCGGGCCCGGTGAGCTGTTCATCGTGCGCAATGTCGGCGCGCTCATTCCCCCCTACGATGGCTCGCATGGCCAGCACGGCACGATGGCAGCGGTCGAATACACCGTGCTGGCGCTTCATGTCGAGCGCATCATCGTCTGCGGCCACAGCCATTGCGGCGCGATCCGGGCCTGCTACGACGGCGTGCCCGACGAGGCGCGCGCGCTCAAGAGCTGGCTCGAGCTGGCACAGGAAGCCGTGCTGCCGGTGCAGAGCAGCCCGGAGGCCTGTCGCCGTACCGAGCAGCGCTCGATCGCGCTGCAGCTCGAGCGCCTGATGGAGTACCCGATGGTGCGCCGCGAGGTCGAGGCCGGCCGGCTCACGCTGCACGGCTGGTACTACGTGATCGAGGAGGGCGCTGTCCATGTCTTCGATGCCCAGAAGGGCGCCTTCGTGCCCGCCGCGTCTGCCAGCCATACCGGCACCGGGCCCTATCCGCACTACGTCGAGCACGACGGCCAGATCATCTCCGACTGAAGATCGAATCCCCGCATGAACATCACCCATTTCGATGACCTGTTGCAGGCCGCCCGCCAGCAGCCCGAGCCGCAGCGCCTGCTTTTCGTCCTGACCCGCCCCGAGTTGCCGGATGACGCCAGCGCGGAGCAAAAGGCCGCGTTCGAGGCAGGACACGGCGGCGCGCTGGTGCCGGTCGCCTGCGTCGACCGCACGCCGCAAGAGCTGGCATCGTTCCAGGCTTTCGCTACCGAGGCCGAGCCGTTCTGCCATGACTGGGTGATCGTCTTTGCCGCCGGCATGGCGGGTCGCAACGGCCAGGCGCCCAGCAGCGAATCGACCCAGGGTCCGCTGGAGCAGATGGTCGCCGCGATCAAGGCAGGCCAGATCGGCAACTTCCTGCCGTTCGACCGCAGCGGGGACGTGATCCGGCTGGCTTGAATCCGTGTCCGCACTACACCGTCAGCAACTCGCTCCAGCGGGTGGTGTAGCGCGGCGTGCGCCGCTCCTGCTTCATCTCCCATCCCGCGGGCTGCGGCTCGGCCAGCCGACCTGTGCGTACCCGCGTCGATCCCAGCCGCAGCGTGCCCTTGCCCCAGCGGCTGTTGACTGCGTCGAGCGCCTGCATCAGAAGCTGCCTGCGGCATTCGGCCTCGACTTCCCGGTCGCCGAGGTCGAGCTCCTGCTGGAGGCTGCCTTCGGGCTGCAGGTCGAGCAGCATGACGCCGGCCTTGGCGTAGCGGTGGCCGGCCCGGTAGATGCGCTCCAGCCCCTGCAGCGCTGCCGCGACGATGCGCAGGCTGTCCGAGCTCGGCAGCCGCAGCGGCACCGTGATCGATCTGGCGTACTGCCGGTCCTGTGGCCGGAACGGGCTGGTGCGGATGAAGACCAGCACCGTGCTGGCCTGGCTGTGCTGCGTGCGCAGCTTCTGCGCGGCCCGGCTGGCGAACTCGGTGACGGCTTCCTTGAGCTCGGTCAGCTCGGTCACCTTCTGGCCGAAGCTGCGCGTGCAGGCGATCTGCTGCTTGGGCGCCGGATGATCATCCAGATCGATGCAGACGATGCCGTTGAGCTCGCGCACCGTGCGTTCCAGCATCACCGACCAGTTTCGCTTGACCGTGGCCGGGTCGAGCCGCTTGAGGTCGAGCACGGTCCGGATGCCGGCTGCCTGAAGTTGCGCGCCGATGCCCCGCCCGACGCCCCAGACCTCGGTCAC
>JBDLTM010000179.1:0-5059 GCA_039805805.1 Pseudomonadota bacterium
CATGCTCTCCAGACCGGCTTCCTTCTGGGCCTGCATGTCCTTCAGGCGCTTGATCGAGGTCTTGACGGTCTTGAAGTTGGTCAGCATGCCGCCGAGCCAGCGCTGCTCGACGAAGGGCACGCCGGCGCGTGCGGCTTCCTGGGCGATCAGGTCGCGCGAGGTGCGCTTGGTGCCGACCATCAGCACGGTGCCGCCGTTGGCGGTCAGCTGGCGCACGAACTTGGCAGCCTCCTCGAACATCGGGAGGGTCTTTTCCAGGTTGACGATGTGGATCTTGTTGCGGTGGCCGAAGATGAACGGAGCCATCTTGGGGTTCCAGAAACGGGTCTGGTGACCGAAGTGGACGCCGGCTTCCAGCATCTCGCGCATGGAAATGTTCATGGTATTGTCTTTCCTGAGGTTGTGACTTAAATCAGGCCCATCATCGCTGCCGGAGGCAGGCGACACCTGGTCGGACCTGTTTGTGTTTACGTCTTGCGATGCCAGAGCCACAAGCGCCTGCCATTGCAAAACCCGACGATTGTAGCACCACTGTCCTTCATGCTGCCCATCAACTCCATCTCACTGATTCATGACCTGCCCCTGCACGGCGGCGCGGCCAGCCGGCTGATCGAGCAGTCCGCCCTCGCCAGCCTGCCACCCCACACGCTGATGCAAAGGGCGGCCAGCGCGGTCGCCGCGCTGGCCCGCGCCATCGCCCCCCATGCGCGCCGGATCTGGGTCGCCTGCGGGCCCGGCAACAACGGCGGCGACGGTTTGCTGGCCGCCACACTGCTGCATCGGCAGCTGCCCCGCAGCCGAGTGCTGGTGAGCTGGCATGGCGACGAAGCCAGGCTGCCCGACGATGCACGCTTCGCCTTGCAGCAAGCCCGGGCCAGCGGGGTCACCTTCTGTTCCGGTCCGCCAACCGACTTCGACCTCGGCATCGATGCGCTGCTCGGCCTGGGCAGCCGCGGCCTGGCTGCCGGCCCTATGGCCGACTGGATGCAGCGCCTGCAACAGAGCCCGTCGCCCGTGCTCTGCATCGACCTGCCCAGCGGGCTCGACCCCGACAGCGGCGGCTGGCGCAATCCCTTCGACGCCCTGCCGCGCGGTCCGCGCCACACGCTGAGCCTGCTCACGCTCAAGCCCGGCCTGTTCACCGCAGAGGGCCGCGACGCTGCCGGACGGGTCTGGTTCGACCCGCTTGGAATTGATCCGGATTCCAGCCATGCAGACGCCTGGCTGTGCGCCAGCCCCGGCGACAGCAGCCCTTCGCGGCATGCTCGCCACGCGCTGCACAAGGGCAGCCATGGCGACCTGCTCGTCATCGGCGGCCAGGATGTCTCGGTCAACGGCGCCGGCATGGGCGGCGCCGCACTGCTGGCGGCTCGTGCCGGGCTTCAGGCCGGCGCCGGACGCGTCTATCTGGCCCTGCTCGGAGCAGGACCCTCAACGCCATCGCTCGATCCGCTCTGGCCCGAGCTGATGTTCAGGCCGGCCCAGCCCAGCGCCGGAGGGGAACTGGGCCGCCTGGCCACCACCGTCTGCGGCTGCGGGGGCGGAACGGCCGTCCAATCGGTGCTGCCCGACCTGCTCGAGCAGTCGCCACGCCTGGTGCTCGACGCCGACGGACTGAATGCCATCGCCTCACGCAGCGACTGGCGCAAGCGTCTGTCTGCCCGGCTGGCGCTCGGGCTGCACACCATCCTGACGCCACACCCGCTCGAGGCCGCCCGGCTGCTGGGCTGCAGCAGCCGGGAAGTCCAGTCTGGCCGGCTGGCTGCAGCCCAGCGACTGGCCGACGAGCTGGAATGCGTGGTCCTGCTCAAGGGGTCCGGCAGCGTGGTGGCCGCTCCAGGCCACCCGGCACTGATCAATCCGACTGGCAATGCCTTGCTGGCGACCGCCGGCACAGGCGACGTGCTGGCCGGCATGACAGGCAGCTACTGGGCGCAAGCTGCCGCCGCAGGCCATTCCACCCTGAATCAGGCACGACGCGTGGCAGCGCATGCGGCCTGGCAGCACGGCGCGCTGGCCGACAGGTGGCCGGCTGGACAAGGCCTGCGCGCAGCCACCCTGGCTGAAGCAGTCCCATGCTGGAGGGGCTGAAGCCAGCCGCCACCAGCATGCCACTCAGGTCAGCACCAGCAGCAGCACCTGGGCCAGCAGCACCAGCAAGAGCGCCGACAGGTCGACGCCACCGACGGGAGGCAGACGGCGGCGCAGCGGCTGCAGCAAGGGTTCAAGCAGGCGGGCCAGCACGCCGTTGACGCCCGAGAAGGGCTGGACCCAGCTCAGCAGGACATAGACCAGGGTCATGCCCATCAAGCCCTGCAGCGCGGTGCGCAGCAGGAAGATCAGCGCCTGCGCCGGGATGGTCGCCATCCACAGCAGGAGCTCGTCGCCGCCGCCCTCGATCAGGACCAGCAGATGCAGCAGCAATGCATGGACCAGCGCGAACAGAGCGGCGGCCAGCAGGCTGCCCCAGTCCAGCCTGGCCTGTCGCAAGCCAGCCGGCAGGGCCCTTCGCAGCGGTTTGACCAGCCAGTCCGTGACCGCCATCACGAAGACGCCGGGCTGCTGGGTCATGCGCAGCCGGACCTGGTTCATCCAGGCGCGCAGCAGGGCAGCCGCGACCAGCAGGAAGAAGAGGTTGTCGAGCAGAAACCAGACGATCACCATCTCAGCGCTTCCCCTTGCGCGGCCGGCCTGCAGCCTTGGAGCCCGGGCGATGCGCAGGCTTGCGGGAATCCTGCACTGTCCTCCGTGCTGCAGGCTGCTCGCCAGCGCCACCCTTCTTGTCGCGCATGGCACGAGCGACCAGCGCGTCTTCCTCGCGCACCAGGCGGAAGTCGATGCGCCGGCCATCGAGATCGACCCGACTCACCTGCACATGCACAGGGGTGCCGAGCGCATAGCGGATGCCGGTGCGCTCGCCGCGCAGCTCCTGGCGCGCCTCGTCGAAGCGGTAATACTCGCCGCCCAGCTCGGTGATGTGGACCAGTCCCTCGACGTAGAGGCTGTCGAGCGTGACGAACAGGCCGAAGCTGGTGGCCGCGCTGACCTTGCCGCTGAACTCCTCGCCCAGGTGCTCGCGCATGTACTTGCACTTGAGCCAGGCCTCGACGTCGCGACTGGCCTCGTCTGCGCGGCGCTCGTTGGCGCTGCAGTGCAGGCCGGCAGCCTGCCAGGCCAGCAATTCCGGGCTGGGCTTCTTGCGCCGCGCCGGCTTCTCGCCGGGCGGAGGCACCTTGTCGGCCAGCCTGCGGGCCAGCTTGAGCTGCGCCTCTCCCGGCGTCGGCAGGTTCGGCAACTCGTATTGGCGATCGCCCAGGATGCACTTGATCACGCGGTGCACCAGCAGGTCGGGATAGCGCCGGATCGGGCTGGTGAAATGCGTGTAGGCCTCGAAGGCCAGGCCGAAATGGCCCTCGTTGTGCGGTGAGTAGATCGCCTGCTGCATCGAACGCAGCAGCATCTGGTGGATCTGGGGCGCGTCGGGCCTATCCTGGGTCGCGGCTGCAATCTGCTGGAACTCGAGCGGGCTCGGCTCGTCGCTGACCTGGTAGGGCACGGCCAGCGCCTTGAGGTACTGGCGCAGGATGTCGATCTTGAGCGGGGTCGGCCCCTCGTGGACGCGGAACAGGCCCGGATGCTTGCCATGCTGGATGAATTCGGCCGAGCAGACGTTGGCCGCCAGCATCGCTTCCTCGATCAGGCGGTGCGCGTCGTTGCGCGTGCGCGGCACTATTCTCTCGATCTGGCCGGCCTCGTTGCAGACGATCTGGGTCTCGGTGGTCTCGAAGTCGACCGCACCGCGGCGCTGTCGCGCCGACAGCAGCGCCCGGTAGACCTCGTGCAGGTCGAGCAGGTGCGGCACCAGGCCAGAGCGCTGCTGCGCCTCGGGCCCGCGCGTGTTCTGCAGGATGGCAGCGACCTCGGTATAGGTCAGGCGGCCATGGCTGAACATCAGCGCCGGATAGAACTGATAGGCGTGGATCTCGCCCTTGGACGTGATCAGCATGTCGCAGACCATGCACAGGCGCTCGACCTCGGGGTTGAGCGAGCACAGGCCATTGGAGAGCTTCTCCGGCAGCATCGGGATCACGCGGCGCGGGAAGTAGACGCTGGTGGCGCGGTCGTAGGCGTCGATGTCGATCGCCGAGCCGGTCTCGACATAGTGGCTGACGTCGGCGATCGCGACCAGCAAACGCCAGCCCTTGCCGCGCCCGACCCTGGCCGGCTCGCAGTAGACCGCGTCGTCGAAGTCGCGCGCATCCTCGCCGTCGATCGTCACCAGCGGCACGTCGCTGAGGTCGATGCGCTGCTTCTTGTCGGCCGGCCTGACCTTGTCGGGCAAGGCCCTGGACTGCGCCAGCGCCGCATCGGAGAACTCGTGCGGCACGCCGTACTTGCGCACCGCGATCTCGATCTCCATGCCGGGATCGTCGATCTCGCCGAGCACTTCCTTGACGCGCCCGACCGGTTGGCCGTAAAGCGCGGGCGGTTCGGTGAGCTCGACCACCACGACCTGGCCTGGCTTGGCAGCGCCGGTGGCGCCCTTGGGGATCAGCACGTCCTGGCCATAGCGCTTGTCCTCGGGAGCGACCAGCCAGACGCCCCCTTCCTGCAGCAAGCGGCCGATGATCGGGGCGCTGGACCGCTCCAGGATTTCGGTCACGCGCCCTTCCGGGCGACCGCGCCGATCGAGCCGCACGACGCGCGCCCTGACACGGTCGCGATGCAGCACGGCCCGCATCTCGTTGGGCGGCAGGTAGATGTCGGCTTCGCCGTCGTCGCGCTGCACGAAGCCGTGGCCATCGCGGTGGCCGCTGACCAGGCCTTCGAATTCAGTCAGTTGGAGAGGTTTTTTTTCTTTCACTCGGCTTTTGCACCCATGTTTTTCCGTGCTATAGTAACGGCTTCCTGAGATGCCCAGGTGGCGGAATTGGTAGACGCACTAGTTTCAGGTACTAGCGGGTAACTCCGTGGAGGTTCGAGTCCTCTCCTGGGCACCAAGGCAGCATCATAGCGCCTTGTGCAGATCTCATGAAGCAAAACCCTGAAAGCCCAGGTG
>JBDLTM010000180.1:0-5046 GCA_039805805.1 Pseudomonadota bacterium
CGCCGGCATGTTGACGACCGCGTCGCACAGCGCCTGGATCGCGTCCGGGTTGTGGCCGTAGTCGGCGATCAGCGTGGCGCCCTTGTAGTCGAACAGGTTGAAGCGGCCCGGCACTGCCTGGGCGTCGCTGACGAAGGTCGCCAGGCTGGCCTGGATGCGGTCCCAGGGCACGCCAAGGGCCCAGGCCGCGCCGATCGAGGCCATCGCATTGTCGACCTGGAAGCGGATCGCGCCGTTGGCGGTGATCGGCACCGCGCTGAGCGGAATCCGGACTTCCTGGCCGCCCTCGGCCGCCACGATCTCGCCCTGGTCGACGAAGAGCACCCGCTTGCCCAGCGCGCGATGGGTCGCGATCACCGGGTGATGCGGGTCATGGCCGAAGTAGGTGATCTGGCCCTGGCAATGCTTGGCCATCTTGACCACCTCGGGGTCGGTGCCGTTGAGCACCGCCATGCCGCCGGGCGCGACGTTGAGCACGATCACTCGCTTGAGCACGCTCAGGTCCTCGAGCGTGGTGATGAAGTTCAGCCCCAGGTGGTCGCCAGCGCCGATATTGGTCACGACCGCGACCTGGCAGCGGTCGTAGGCCAGGCCCTCGCGCAGCAGGCCGCCGCGCGCGGTCTCGAACACGGCGGCGTCGCAGTCGGGGTGCATCAGCACGTTGCGCGCGCTGCGCGGGCCGCTGCAGTCGCCGCTGTCGGTCTGGCGTCCGTTGACATAGACGCCGTCGGTGTTGGTCATGCCCACGCGCAAGCCCTTGCCCTTGAGCAGATGCGCGGTCAGGCGCACCGTCGTGGTCTTGCCGTTGGTGCCGGTGACCGCGACGATCGGGATGCGGCCATCGTCGCCGTCCGGGTACATGTGGTTGATGACCGCCTCGCCGACATTGCGTCCCTTGCCGAAGCTCGGGCTCAGGTGCATGCGCAGGCCCGGCGCGGCATTGAGCTCGACGATGCCGCCGCTCTGCCTCTCGAGCGGCTCGATCACGTTCTCGCAGACGACATCGACGCCGCAGATGTCCAGCCCCACCATCTGCGCGGCCGCGATGGCGCGCGCGGCGACTTCAGGATGGACCTCGTCGGTGACATCGGTCGCGCTGCCGCCGGTCGAGAGGTTGGCGTTGTTGCGCAGCACGACGCGCTGGCCCAGTGCAGGCACCGACTCGGGCGTCAGGGCCTGCTCGCGCAGGCGGTCGATGGCGATCTCGTCGAGCCGGATCTTGGTCAGCGGCGTGGCGTGGCCATCGCCTCGGCGCGGGTCGCGGTTGACGATCTCGACCAGCTCGCGAACGCTGTGCTGCCCGTCCCCGATCACCAGCGGCGGATCGCGCCGCGCCGCCGCCACCAGCTTGTCGCCCACCACCAGCAGGCGGTAGTCGATGCCGGGCAGGTAGCGCTCGACCAGGATTTCCTCGCGGTAATGGCGCGCATTGCGGAAGGCAGCCATGACCTGCTCGCGCGTCTGCACGTTGACGGTCACGCCCTTGCCCTGGTTGCCGTCGAGCGGCTTGACCACGACGGCACCGCCGAGTTCCTGCGCCGCCGCCCAGGCGTCCTCCTCGTCCTTGACCGGACGGCCCAGCGGCACCGGCACGCCAGCGGCGTGCAGCAGCTTCTTGGTCAGGTCCTTGTCCTGGGCGATGCCTTCTGCGATCGCGCTGGTTCGGTCGACCTCGGCCGCCTGGATGCGGCGCTGCTTGCTGCCCCAGCCCAGCTGCACCAGGCTGCCCTGGGTCAGGCGGCGGTAGGGAATGCCGCGCGCCACGGCCGCGTCGACGATCGATCCGGTCGACGGGCCCAGGCGCACGTCCTCGTCGGTCTCGCGCAGGCGCGAGATCGCCTCGACCAGGTCGAAGGACTTGCTCTCGAGCGCGGCTTCGACCAGCTCGATCGCCAGGTCGAGCGCCATGCGGCCAACCTTTTCCTCGCTGTACTCGACCACGATCTGATAGACGCCCTCGTCGGGCGACTTGGAGGTGCGGCTGAAGCTGACCTTGCAGCCGGCCTCGGCCTGCAGCGCCAGCGCGGCTCGCTCCAGCGCGTTGGCCAGCGAGACGGTCGAATGGGCGCTGGACCTGGGCAGGGCACCGAGCTGGGGGAAGCGCTCGCGCAGGCGATCGACGAAGCCGGGGAGCTGCGCCAGGTCGCGCTCCTGCGGTTCGAGCTTGACGACGGCCTCGATCGCGGTATGTCGGGACCAGAGGTTGGGGCCGCGCAGGGCCCGGATGCGGGAAACTTCCATCTTGCTTGCTCAGCCGGAAAGGGTTTATTCGGCAGTCTCGACGCCGGCACGAACCAGCGTCGGATCCATCTCGAGCGCCAGCGCGGCGCCCACGGCGGCCAGCAGCGCCGGCAATGCCAGGTGCTGCTGCAGCAGTCGCTCGACCATCGGGTGGCGCAGGTCCAGCACGATGGTTTCGCCACGGTGGTCGAGCAGCACGATGCGTTCCTTGCGCACGACCAGGAAGCGGCCGCCTTCCTCGGCGCAGTGCTCGGCCAGCAACTCGTGGTCGGCGTTGACGGTGTAGAGCAGCACGCTGCCGTCGCACAGCTCGGCCAGGCCGGCGCAGGCTGCGTCGTCGGCGTTGAGCACCGCGCAGCCGCTCGGCAACACGACGTCGACCTGGGTGCGAAGCACGTTGCGCATCTGGTCGAGGGTATGTATGTGGTGGTCCTGCAGGCCCTCGGGGGCTGGCAAGCCGGTGACGACGCCGACCTGGCAGCGGTCGTAGGCCAGTCCATGCTCCAGTATGCTGCGCGGGCTGCTCTCGATCACCGCCGCCGTGGTGGTGCGGTTCATCAGGATGCGCTGGCCGGACTCCCATTCGCCAGGCGATGCGGTCTCGATGCGGTCCATCTGCAGGTACATGCCGGCGTTGCAGGCCAGGCCGGTGACATGGCCGGCGCGATAGAGCAGCCAGCCGGTCAGCATGGCGACTGCGGTGGTGTGCTCGACACCGCTGATGCCGACGACCGGGATGCGGCCGTCGTTGTCGCTGCCCATCAGGTGCTCGACGATCGCCTCGCCGACCGGACGCGGCTGTCCGACGGCCGGCTGCAGGTGCATCAGCAGTCCGGGGCCGGCGTTGACCTCGATGATGGCGCCGCCCTGCGCTTCGAGCGGGCGCGAGATGTCGTTGACCACCACGTCGACACCGGCAATGTCCAGGCCGATGATGCGGGCGGCCAGGCAGGCGAGCTCGGCGATGGAGGGGTGGACCAGGTCGGTGATGTCCTGGTTCAGCACGCCGTTGCGTTCGAGCAGGACCTGGCGTCCGGCCTCGGGCACCGAATCGGGCGTCAGGCCCTGGCGCTGCAGCTCGAGCATGACCTTACCATTGGCCGGCAGTCGGATCGGGTTGAGCGGGAAATGCTCCTCCTCGCCGCGGCGCGGATCGGAATTGATCTGGGATTCGACCAGCTGCGCCACGGTCGATCTGCCATCGCCCTGCAGGTAGGACAGCTCGCCGCGCACGGCGGCCACCATCCTGTCGCCGACGACCAGCAGGCGGTGCTCCTCGCCCTCGACCATGCGCTCGACCATGACGTAGGAGCTGACCTTGGCCGCGATGTCGTAGGCCGCCATGACCTCCTCGCGCGTGCGCAGGTTGATCACGACGCCGCGGCCGCGGTTGGCGTTGGACGGCTTGACGACCACCGGCAGGCCGATGTCCTGCGCCGCCTCCCAGGCCTCCTCGGCGCTGTCGACCTCCTGGCCCTCGGGGGTGGGAACGCCGCAGGACTCGAGCAGCTGCTTGGTCAGGTCCTTGTCCTTGGAGATGCCTTCTGCGATCGCGCTGGTACGGTCGGTCTCGGCGGTCCAGATGCGGCGCTGCCTGGCGCCGTAGCCGAACTGGACCAGATTGCCGTCCTCGATCAGGCGGATATGCGGGATCTTGCGCTGCGTGGCGGCCTCGACGATGGCGCGCGTGCTCGGCCCCATCGCGTGCTGCTCGATCAGGAACTTGAGGTGGCTGACGCACGCGGAGACGTCGAAGGGCTCGTCGTTGGCGGCTGCCATCACGATGTCGCGCGCGGCGTGCAGCGCCTGGATGCCGACCTCCTTCTGGCCGGTGCGGATCACGACCTTGTAGACGCCGCGCTGGTCGGTCGAGCGCGCCTTGCCGAAGGCAGCCGGCAGGCCCGCGAGGTTCTGCAGCTCGATCGACACATGCTCCATGATGTGGCCAGGCCAGGTGCCGTCGCGCAGCCGCTCGACAAAACCGCCACGATAGCCCAGGCCGCAGTGATGCTCGTGCAGGCCGGGCAGCCAGGCCAGCAGGCGATCGTTGAAGCCGGGCAGCAGATGCGAGGGGAAATCCTCCAGCGCGCCGATGTCGATCAGGACTTCGACCGCCTGGTGGTAGGTCCAGATGCTGGGGCCGCGCAGGTGGTGGGTGTGCAGGATCTGTATGGGTTGATGCTTCATCTCGTACTCACCCCGCAGCCGGAAGGCGAGGGCTCATGGTGGCAGATTTGCGTGATCGGCTCAGCTTTACAATCTGAACAAACTGTATCAGGATGCTCAAGGGAGTTGAACGGTAGGTATCCTGCCCTGCAGGAGCAGCCATTCGTGCCGGATTTTCCACCTAGTTCGCGCCCTTGGCGTGTGGCCACCGAAAAATTTATTGCAACATGTCGTCACCAAGAGAACAGGCCGAATTGCCTGCTGGCTTCCCTGAAAAATGGCGTTCCGCCGTCCTGGCGCGGCTCGGCAGCGCCCCGGTGCAGGCGTGGCTGGAGCTCGACCTGGACGACACGCTTCGCTTTGCCGCCGGGCTGCTGGTGGTCACGGCCGACGAGCTCTGGGCGCTGGAAGGCGAGGGCGCCCAGGCTACTCTGCGCCACTGGGCGCTCGACCAGGACATCGCGATGCTGAGCAGCGACCACAATGGCGTCGGCCTGCTCGAGCTGGTGCAAGGCGGCCATCGCATCACGGCCTGGCGCTACACCCTGGGCGCGCATGTGCAGGCCAGCCGCCTGCTCGAGCAGTTCGAGGCCCGGCGCGAGTTCCTGCTCCATGGCCGCCCGCTGCAGCTGTCGCCCC
>JBDLTM010000181.1:0-5003 GCA_039805805.1 Pseudomonadota bacterium
TCGACCTGAGGCGCTACTTCGACGGTCCCATCGAGGCCCACGGCATGTTCCAGGACCGTGGCGGCCAGGTCCTCAAGCGCTTCACGGTCCGCATGGAGGGCCGCTGGGAGGGCGAGCAGGGCGTGCTCGACGAGCATTTCCTCTATTCGGACGGCACCCGCGAGCGCCGCGTCTGGCGCCTGACCCACCATGGCAACGGCCGCTACACCGGGCGCGCCGACGACGTGGTCGGCGAGGCCAGCGGCCAGGTCGCGGGCAACGCCTTCCGCTGGGCCTACACGCTCAGGCTGCCGGTCGACGGCAAGACCTACGAGGTCCAGTTCGACGACTGGATGTACCTGATCGACGAGCGCGTCATGCTGAATCGCGCCGTGATGAGCAAGTTCGGCTTCCGCCTGGGCGAGGTCACGCTGAGCTTCCACAAGCCGGCCCCGGCTGGCCAGCCTGCCGCTGCCGCACCGGCCAAGGCCGCGCCATGAGCCTGAACCCCCGCTTCGATTCCTGGCAGGGCCGGCGCGTCTGGCTGGTTGGGGCCTCGAGCGGCATCGGCCGCGCCACCGCCAGCCTGCTGCACGCGCGCGGCGCCCGGGTCATCGTCTCGGCGCGCAGCGCCCAGGCGCTCGACGAATTCGTCGCCGCGCATCCGGGCAGCCAGGCGCTGGCGCTCGACGTCAATGACCGCGTCGCGCTGCAGGCCGCCGCCGACCGGCTGCGCGAGCAGGGCGGGCTGGACCTGGTCTGCTACCTGGCAGGCCACTACCAGCCCATGCGCGCGACCGAGATCGACCTGGACCAGGTCCTGCTGCACCAGCAGGTCAACCTGACCGGCGCCTGGCAGCTGCTGGCAGCCGTCGTGCCGGGGCTGCTGGCGCACGGCCGGGGCCATGTCAGCCTGGTCAGCAGCGTGGCAGGCTTCCGTGGCCTGCCGCGCAGCCTGGCCTACGGGCCGACCAAGGCCGCGCTGATCAACCTGGCCGAGACGCTGTTCCTCGACCTGCGCCCGCATGGCATCGGCGTCAGCGTGGTCACGCCCGGCTTCGTGGCCACCGGCTTGACCGCAGGCAATGACTTTCCCATGCCCGCGCTGCTCACGCCCGAGCAGGCCGCGGCCGAGCTGGTGCGCGGCTGGGAGCGCGGCGAGTTCCTGATCCACTTCCCGCGCCGCTTCACCCGCCTGCTGCAGCTGCTGCGCCTGCTGCCCTACCGGGCCTACTTCGCCGCCATCCACCGCATCACCGGCCTATGAACCTGTCCAACGTCCCGCAGCTGCACGAGCAGGATCTGGAGCGTCTGGTGCGCTTCTTCGAGCAGCTCGGCCCCGCTGACCTGCAACGCATCGGCGAGCTCTACGCGCCCGACGCCAGCTTCAAGGATCCGTTCAACGAGGTGCGGGGCGTCCCGGCCATCGAGCAGATCTTCCGCCACATGTTCGAGTCGCTGCACGAGCCGCGCTTCGTCGTCACCCAGCGCATGCAGCAGGGGCGCGAGGCCTTCCTGTGCTGGGACTTCGTGTTCCGCTTCAAGTCCTTCCGGCAGCAGGAGCTGCAGACCATCCGCGGCGCCACCCGGCTGTGCTTCGACGCGCAGGGCCGGGTCGAGCTGCACCGCGACTACTGGGACGCGGCCGAGGAGTTGTACGAGAAGCTGCCGCTGGTCGGCGGCCTGATGCGCTGGCTGAAACGCCGCGTCAACAGCTGAAGACATGGGCTACCGCGTCGTCTGGTTCAAGCGCGACCTGCGGCTGCAGGACCATGCGCCGCTGGCCAAGGCCGCTCGCCTCGGGCCCGTGCTGTGCCTGTACCTGATCGAGCCCGCGCTCTGGGCCCAGCCCGACATGGCGACGCAGCATTACCGCTTCGCGCTCGAGGGCCTGGCCGAGCTCGACGCCGAGCTGCGGCGCATGGGCGGGCGGCTGCTGGTCAAGGTCGGCGAGGCGGTCGAGGTGCTGGCGCAGCTGCACCGCGCCGCGCCCTTCGTCGCGCTGCACGCGCACCAGGAAACCGGCAACGGCTGGACCTATGCGCGCGACCTCGCGGTGGGCCGCTGGTGCCGCGAGCAGGGCGTGGCCTGGCGCGAGTGGCCGCAGTTCGGCGTCGTGCGCCGGCTCGACGACCGCAATCGCTGGCAGCGCGAATGGGAGGCGCTGATGGGCTCATCCCAGCGGACGCTGCCGGCACTGCGCTTTGCCGAGCTCCCGGTCCAAGGCGATGCATGGCCAGAACCGCAAGAGCTCGGGCTCGATCCCCGGGATCCGCCGCAGCGCCAGCGGGGTGGGCGCCAGCAGGGCCTGGCGGTGCTCGACGACTTCGTCGACCGGCGCTGCGAGTTCTACCGCGGCAACATCTCCTCGCCGCTGTCGGCGCCCAGCGCCTGCTCGCGCCTGTCGCCCTACCTGGCGCAGGGCAGCCTGGGCCTGCGCGAGGTGGTTCAGGCCACGCGCGTCGCAATCGCCGGCGCGCCGCCGGGTTCGCGGCACGCCCAGGGCCTGCGAGCTTTCCTGAGCCGGCTCTACTGGCATTGCCACTTCATCCAGAAGCTCGAGAGCGAGCCGGCGCTCGAATGGCGCAACCTGCACCGCGGCTACGACGGCCTGCGCGAGCCGGACTGGAGCCCGGCGCATTTCGAGGTCCTGGTGCAGGGCCGCACCGGCTGGCCGCTGGTCGATGCCTGCGTCGCCATGCTGCGCCAGACGGGCTGGCTCAACTTCCGCATGCGCGCGATGCTGGTGTCGGTCGCGGCCTATCCGCTCTGGCTGCACTGGCGCGAGGTCGGCCTGTGGCTGGCCAGGGAGTTCCTCGATTACGAGCCCGGCATCCACTGGAGCCAGCTGCAGATGCAGTCGGGCACCACCGGCATCAACACGACCCGGGTCTACAACCCGGTCAAGCAGGCGCGCGACCACGACCCGCGCGGCGTCTTCGTGCGGCGCTGGCTGCCGGCGCTGCGGCGCGTGCCCGACAGCTGGATCTTCGAGCCCTGGCGCATGCCGCCCGAGCTGCAGGCGCGCTGCGGCGTGCGCGTCGGTGTCGACATCCCAATGCCGATCGTAGACCTCGAAGCCGCCACCCGCGAGGCCAAGCAGAGGGTGTACGCCGTACGCGGCCAGCCCGGAGTGCGCGCGGCCAAGGCCGCCATCGTCGAGCGGCATGGGTCGCGCAAGGGCATGCCGGGTCGGGTCGCCGAGCGCGGCCCCGTTGCCTCCCGGCGCAAGACGAGCGCCCCCGACCAGGCCCAGCTCAGCCTGGATTTTTGAGATCGAAGCGATGAAGATGAGAAAGAAGTCCGAGCTGCCCAGCAAGCTCTGCGCCTGCTGCGGCCTGCCCTTTGCCTGGCGCAAGAAATGGGAGCGCGACTGGGACCAGGTCAGGTACTGCTCGGAGCGCTGCCGCCGCAGCGCGCCCAGGACTTCGGCTTCGCAGGAGGCGCAGCGATGAGCTCAGGGCTGATCTACTGGCTGCGCAACGACCTGCGCCTGCACGACAACCCTGCGCTCCTGCTGGCGGCGCGGCGCGCGCGCGAGCAGGGCGACTGGCTGCTGCCGGTCTATCTGCACGACCCAGTCCAGCTGGCCGAGACGCGCTGGGGCTTCGCGCGCATGGGGCGGCATCGGCAGGCCGTTCTGGCCCAGGCGCTGCAGGATCTGGGGCAGCAGCTGGCCGGCCTGGGCAGCGGCCTGCTGCAGTTGCAGGGCAGTCCGGCTGATGTCCTGCCCGCGCTCGCACGGCGGCTCGGTACCAGCCGCCTGGTCTGCGAGGAAATTCCCGCGCCTTATGAAGAGACCGAGGTCCAGGCGCTGCGCGCCGCCGGCCTCAAGGTCGAGACCGTCTGGCAGTCCACCCTGATCGATCCGGCCGACCTGCCCTTCAGGCCCGAGGCGGTGCCCGACACCTTCACCACCTTCCGCCAGAAGCTCGAGCGCGCCGGCGTGCTGGAGGCCTTGCCCCAGCCTGCGCCCGACCGGCTGCCGCCCCTGCCGGCGGGCGATGCGGCAACGGTCCCAGCGGTCGATGCAGTCGAGCCGGCCGTGGTCAGCGCGCCCGCAGCACTGTCCTGGCTGGCCGCGACGACGGCCGTGGTTGATGTCCCGAGCCCGGCCTCCGACCCGCGCAGCTCATTCCCCTATGCGGATGCGGCCTGCCATGGCGGCGAGCGCGCCGCGCTGGCCCATCTGAGCCAGTATTGCGCGCGCAGCCTGCCGCACAGCTACAAGGAGACGCGCAACGGCCTGGCCGGACTCGACTATTCGAGCAAGTTCTCGCCCTGGCTCGCGACCGGCGCACTGTCGCCACGCCAGGCCATGGCCGCGATCCGCGCCTTCGAGGCCGAGCGCGGCGCCAACGACGGCAGCTACTGGCTCTGGTTCGAGCTGCTCTGGCGCGACCATTTCCGCTGGATGGCGCGCAAGCACGGCCGCCGGCTCCATGCCGCGCGCGGCCTGTCCGACCGGCCGCTACCGGCGCACAACGCGCGTGGCTTCCAGCGCTGGATAGAGGGCCGCGCCGGCGACGCGCTGGTCGATGCCGGCATGCGCGAGCTCATCTCCACCGGCTACCTGTCGAACCGGCTGCGCCAGAACTGCGCCAGCTACCTGGTGCACGACTTGGGCGGCGACTGGCGCGCCGGCGCGGCCTGGTTCGAGTCGCAGCTGATCGACTACGACTGCTGCAGCAACCAGGGCAACTGGCTCTACATCGCCGGGCGCGGCACCGACCCGCGCGGCGGCCGGCGCTTCAACACGAACAAGCAGGCGCAGGACTACGACCGCGACGGCGCGTACCGCCGGCTCTGGAGCAGGCCTTGAGCACCATCGAGGCAGCAGCCACCGCAATCGGCGCAGCGGTCGATGCGGCGCACAAGAACCAAGACGGCCCTACGCTCTGCCTGATCCTGGGTGACCAGCTCAACCCGCTGCATTCCTGGTTTGCCCGACCCGATCCACAGCGGGTTCATGTCCTGCTGGAACTGCGCCAGGAAACCGACTATGTCGTGCACCACGCGCAGAA
>JBDLTM010000182.1:0-4964 GCA_039805805.1 Pseudomonadota bacterium
CCACGACCTCGGCCAGCTCGGCGGTGGTTCGAACAGGGCCCCGTTCCTGTCGGCGACGATCAATCGCCTTTGCAATCTGCTGAGCAAACCGTTCTTCACCATAGTCACGAATCACCTCCGCTATCTGGGGTATGTCGGCCTCTGCCAGCCAGTCGGCCACGCTCTCGCCCCGGGTCGGGTCCATTCGCATGTCCAGCGGCCCGTCGTGCCGGAAGGAAAAGCCCCGCGCGGGGTCGTCGATCTGGGGCGAGCTCACCCCCAGGTCCATCAGGATGCCGTCGGCGCAGGCCGGTGGCAGTTCCGCCATCGAGCTGAAGCCCTGGTGGCGGATGGAGAAGCGCGCATCGGCACGCGCGAGCTCGTCGGCCACCGCGACCGCCTGCGGGTCCTTGTCGAAGGCGGTCAGCCGCCCCTCGGCCCCGAGCCGCGACAGGATCAGGCCAGAATGGCCGCCGCGGCCGAAGGTCGCGTCGATGTAATGCCCGTCAGGCCGGATCGAAAGTGAATCGACCGCCTCGTCCAGCAGGACGGTGCAATGAGAGAAAACCGTTTGCACTGTCGTGCCTTCAGAAAGAGAAATCCTGGAAGACTTCGGGCATCTCGCCCTTCATCGCCTCGGCCTCCTGGGCCGCATAAGTCTCGGCGTCCCAGAGCTCGAAATGCCTGCCCATGCCGAGCAGGACCGCCGCCTTGGTGATGCCGGTGGCCGCGCGCAACTCGGGGGCGACCAGCACGCGCCCGGAGGCATCCATCTCGCAGTCCATCGCGTTGCCCAGGAAGATGCGCTTCCACCACTGCGCCGACATCGGCAGCTCGGCGATGCGGGCGCGGAAAGCCTCCCATTCGGGCCGGGGAAACAGCATGAGACAGCCGTGAGGGTGCTTGGTGAAGGTGAGCTGGCCGGCCGCGGTCGCGCTCAGCAGCTCGCGGTACCGCGTCGGTACCGAAAGCCGCCCCTTGCTGTCAAGGCTGATCGCGGATGCTCCCTGAAACATGACATCAGGCCTTTGAAAACACTTTTCACCACTTTATTGCACTTTTTTCCACTGTAGCACCAAAACAGGGGCCGCAGCAAACCAGGCGCCGGTTTTTTTAAAGTGAAATCAAAGACTTAGAGCCAGTCAAAAGACAAGACGACACAAAATCCCCAAACGGCATAAGCACTTAGCCGGGGGATTGAAGGCCGGACCTGAAGTCCGGCGGAAACGGGGGGCGCCAGCACGCCCGCGGCAGGCCGCTCAGCAGCCGGCTTGCGCCCGCTCCTCGCGCAGGCGCTGCTGGCGCTCGGCCACGCGCTGCTGCTGGCGCGCCGTGAGGGGCTGGCGGCTGCGACTGTACTGGCGCTCGAGTTCGGCCTGCAGCCGCTCGCAGCGCGCCTGCTGGCGTTCGCGGCTCCGCGCCTCGCGCTGCAGCGACTTCTGCTCGGCGCGGGTCATGGCATCGGCACGGCTTGCGGTCCGCTGGGACTTCGAGAGACCCTGCTCCGCGACGCGGATCTGCCGGTCCATGCTGAGCCCGGACGGCACGGTCTCGATGCGATCGACCAGCGCGTCATGCTGCTGGCAATGCGTCTTCGACCAGAACAGGCCACCGCCATAGGCACGGCAGCGGTAGAGCGGGTCGGCCTGGGCGGGCAGGCCCAGCGTCATGGCCAGCGCGCCAGCCAAAAGAGTCCTAACACAAGCCGGAAACAAAGTCATGACATCCCCTCTGAATGTGATGAATTCATCATACAAAGGACGATGCCGGCCGTCACGCAATTGCGCCGACCGGACTCACAGGATGTAGCGCGACAGGTCCTCGTTCTGGCTCAGGGCGCCCAGGCGGGCGTCGACATAGGCGGCGTCGATGGTGACGGTCTGACCCTCGAGCCTGACGGCGTCGAAGCTGACTTCGTCGAGCAGATGCTCCATCACGGTCGCCAGGCGGCGCGCGCCGATGTTCTCGGTGCGCTCGTTGACCTCGTGCGCGATCTGCGCCAGCCGCGTGATGCCCTCGGGCGTGAAGGCCAGCTGCACGCCCTCGGTCGCCAGCAGCGCCTGGTACTGGCGCACCAGGCTGGCATGGGTCTTGCTCAGGATGGCCTCGAAGTCGGCCACCGACAGCGAGGTGAGCTCGACCCGGATCGGCAGCCGGCCCTGCAGCTCGGGGATCAGGTCGCTGGGCTTGCTGAGGTGGAAGGCGCCGCTCGCGATGAACAGGATATGGTCGGTCTTGATCGGGCCGTACTTGGTCGAGACCGTCGTGCCCTCGACCAGCGGCAGCAGGTCGCGCTGCACGCCCTGGCGCGAGACCTCGCCGGCGTTGGCGCCGTCGCTGCGGCTGGTGACCTTGTCGATCTCGTCGATGAAGACGATGCCGTTCTGCTCGGCGTTGTGCAGCGCCTGCTGCTTGATCTCGTCCTCGTTGACCAGCTTGGCGGCCTCCTCGTCGACCAGCAGCTTGCGCGCCTCGCCGATCTTGAGCTTGCGCGCCTTCTTCTTGCCGGCGCCGAACTGGCTGAACATGCCGCGCAGCTGCTCGGCCATCTCCTCCATGCCGGCCGGGGTCATGACCTCGAGCTGCGGGCTGGCGGCCGCGAGCTCGAGCTCGATCTCCTTGTCGTCGAGCTCACCCTGGCGCAGCTTCTTGCGGAACACCTGGCGCGCCGCGCTGTCGGCGGGCTTGTCCTCGGCACCGAAACCGAAGCCCTCGGAGCGCGGCGGCGGCACCAGCACGTCGAGGATGCGCTCCTCGGCCGCGTCCTCGGCGCGCACGCGCAGCCGGGCGACCTCGGCCTCGCGCATCTGCTTGACCGCGATGTCGGCCAGGTCGCGGATGATGGAGTCGACGTCCTTGCCGACATAGCCGACCTCGGTGAACTTGGTCGCCTCGACCTTGATGAAGGGCGCGTTGGCGAGCCGGGCCAGGCGGCGCGCGATCTCGGTCTTGCCGACGCCGGTAGGGCCGATCATCAGGATGTTCTTGGGCGTGATCTCGGGCCGCAGCCTGGCATCGACCTGCTGGCGGCGCCAGCGGTTGCGCAGCGCGATCGCGACCGCGCGCTTGGCGGCCTGCTGGCCGACGATGTGCGCGTCGAGCTCGGAGACGATCTCCTGGGGGGTCATGGCGGACGACATCAGAGTACCTCGACCGTGTGGTTCATGTTGGTGTAGATGCAGAGCTCGCCCGCGACCTTGAGCGACTCGCGCACGATCTGCTCGGCGCTGAGCTCGGTGTGGTCGACCAGCGCCTTGGCCGCCGACTGCGCATAGGCGCCGCCCGAGCCGATCGCGACGATGCCGTGCTCGGGCTCGAGCACGTCGCCGTTGCCGGTGATGATCAGGCTGGCCGTCTTGTCGGCCACCGCCAGCATGGCCTCGAGGCGGCGCAGCACGCGGTCGGTGCGCCAGTCCTTGGTCAGCTCGATCGCGGCGCGCACCAGGTGGCCCTGGTGCTTCTCGAGCTTGGCCTCGAAGCGCTCGAACAGCGTGAAGGCGTCGGCGGTCGCGCCCGCGAAGCCGGCCAGCACCTGGTCGCGGTAGAGCTTGCGCACCTTGCGCGCAGTGCCCTTGACGACGATGTTGCCCAGCGTGACCTGGCCGTCGCCGCCGATGGCGACCTGCCAGCCCTGCGGCGTCTGGCGCCGCACGCAGACGATGGTCGTGCCGTAGAAGATCGAGGAGTCGGTATGTTCCATGGCCGCTATTCTCGCAGCCCTTCATGGCAGCCATCGGCCCTTCATGCGCCGCCGCTGCCGGCGGCCAGGGCCGGCGCCGGGAATCAGTCCCCGAACAGCTTCTGCTTGAGCTCGCGGCGCTGCTGGGCCTCGATCGACAGGTTGGCGGTCGGTCGCGCCAGCAGGCGGCCGACGCCGATCGGCTCGCCGGTCTCGGCGCAATAGCCGTAGTCGCCGGAATCGATGCTGGCGATCGACTGCTCGATCTTCTTGAGCAGCTTGCGCTCGCGGTCGCGGGTGCGCAACTCGAGCGCATGCTCTTCCTCGATGGTGGCACGGTCGGCCGGATCGGGAACGACCGAGGTGTCCTCGCGCAGGTGCTCGGTGGTCTCGCCGGCGTTGGCCAGGATGCCGGCCTTGAGCTCGACCAGCTTGCGACGGAAGTAAGCCAGCTGCACGTCGTTCATGTACTCGGCGTCGGGCATCGAGAGGATGTCGGCGTCAGTCAGCTGCTCGATCGGCCTGGTCTTCCAGTTGTCGGCCAGCTTGGGGTTCTTGGGTGCAATGGTGGACATGATGACAGGGAAGGTAGGTGGGGAAACGGCTTAGCCGCACATGCCGGCGGTCGCCGGTGCATGGGTTGACGGTGGGCTGAGGTTCAAGGCCGTTCTCCTGGATGCCCTTGCGGGCGTTGCGTGTGCTGCGCCGGCGCGGGCATTCCCGACGCCACCGGCACTCACTCTTGTCGTTCTGTTGGCAAGGCACCGCGATCGGACCCGCGGCGGCGGCATTGTAACGATGTTGCGCGTCGCTTCAGCTTTGGCACTGCGCCAGGCCCTGCTCCAGGATGTCGCGCGGCAGGTCGATGCCGATGAAAACCATCTTGCTCTGGCGCAGCTCGTCGGGCTTCCATTCGGGGCCGAGGTCGCTGCCCATGAGCTGGTGCACGCCCTGGAAGATCACCTTGCGCTGCGTGCCCTTCATGTTGAGGACGCCCTTGTAGCGCAGCAGCTTGGGGCCGTAGACCTGCACGATGGCACCGAGGAAATCCTCCAGCCTGGCCGGATCGAAGGGCTTGTCGGCGCGGTAAACGAAGCTCTTGACGTCGTCGTCATGGTGGTGGTGGCGGCCATGGCCCGGATGGCTGCAATGCTCGCCATGCTCGTGGTGATGCCCGTGACCATGTCCGTGATCGTGATCGTGATCGTGATCGCAGTGGCTGTGATCGTGATGCTCGTCGTCGGCCTTGAGGAAGTCAGGGTCGATGTCGAGCCTGGAATTGAGGTTGAAGCCGCGCAGGTCCAGC
>JBDLTM010000183.1:0-4960 GCA_039805805.1 Pseudomonadota bacterium
AGCCTGAACGCGCGCAACACGCTCGGCGGCACCGCGCCGGCACAGGTGCGCTCGCAGATCGCGCGCCACCAGGCCAGGCTGGCCTGAAGGCGCCGCTTACTCAGAGCTGGCGTTCCTGCTCCGCCCAGGCTGACGCCAGCTCGACCCGGTTGCGGCCCTTGGCCTTGGCCTCGTAGAGCGCGGCGTCAGCGCGCGCCAGCCAGCGATCCAGGCCTGGCTGGCGCGGCTCGAAGGCCGCGATGCCGAAGCTGGCGGTATAGCCCAGCACCTGCCCCTCGAGCGCCAGGCGGCTGTCTGCAATCGCCTGCCGCATGCGCTCGGCGAGCTGCAGGGCCCCTTCGGTGTTCGTTCCCGGCAGCAGCACGACGAACTCCTCGCCCCCCAGGCGGGCGATCACGTCGAGCGCGCGCAGCTGCGCAGAAGCGACCTGGGCGAAATCCTCCAGCACCGCATCGCCGACCAGATGACCATGGCAGTCGTTGATCGACTTGAAGCGATCCAGGTCGACCACGATCAGCGACATCGGATGCAGGAAGCGCCGCGCCCGCTGGATCTCGCGCTCGGCCAGCTCCTTGAAGGCGCGCCGGTTCAGCAGCCCGGTGAGCGGATCGATGCGCGCCGAACGCTCGGCAGCCTCCTTCTGCCGGCGCAGCTCATCGGTGGCCTTGAGCACGAGCTGCTGCAGCTCCTGCTCGTGCTCGGTCAGTCGTTCGGCCATCGAGTTGATGCCTTCGCCCAGCGCTTGCAGCACCCCGGTGCGGCGGGGATTGACCCGGGCGCCCAGCTGGCCCTCCCTGATCCTGGCCACCACCGCGGTGATCCGCTGCAGCGGCCGGGTCACGCTGGAGGCGATCGCCACCGACAGCAGGCCAGCCACCAACAGGCTGGAAGCGGCCACGAGCAGCGCCCAGTTGAGCAGCTGGCGGCGCTGCTGCTGCAGCGCCGAGAGCTCGATCTCGACCAGCACATAGCCGAGCAGCCGGCGCTGATCGCTGGCCCGGTCAGGATTCGCCACGTCGAACATGCCGAAGTCCTCCAGCACGGTGGAGCGGATCTCGGCCAAGGCCACCATGCGCTCGCCGATCCGGGCCGCAATGCCCGACTCCAGGGCGGCTGCCTGGGACGGGCCCATCGCCGACCCCTCGGCGACCAGCAGGCGACGGTCAGGCGCCAGTATCGAGATCGCCGCCACCAGGGAATCCGACTGCCGCCCGCCCCAGGCCAGGTGCTGCAACCCGTCCAGGTCCCTGGCAAAGAGCGCCAGCTCGGCCGAGCTGGCGACCTGCCTGGCCAGCACGAGCGCCTGGCGCTGGATGGACTGTTCCAGCACCCGGTCGTGATGCGAGAGGAAGCCCTGCAGCAGGACCATGATGGCCAGCAACGCAGGCAGGCCAGCCGCCAGGAACAGCCGCAGCCTGATGCCCAGGCGCTGCATCATCATGAGGCACCTCCCCTGGGCGCGAGCGCGCGCTCGAGGGCGAGCGCCGGCGGCAATGACAGTCCGAGCGAGCGTGCCACCTGGTCGTTGAGGGCCACCGAGGCGCTGCTGGCCAGCGCGGGCGCCGGCAAGCCCTGGCCGGCCTGCCACTGGCGCAAGGCCGAGACCAGCTGGCGCGCGACGCTGGCGGGCTCGGTGTGCAGGGCGAGCAGCGCGCCGGCGCGCACATGAGCCGCGGAATAGCTGACCACGGGAACGCGCCGGCGATAGGCGGCCAGCAGTATGTTGTGCATGTTGGCGGAAGTGAAGACTTGCCGGTCGGGCAAGGCGAGCAGCAGGTCGGCCTCATCGAGCACGGTGCGCAGATCAGGGTAGAGATCCTCCCCCTCGTCCACCGTTTGTGCCACCAGCCTGAGGCCGCGCGCCGCCAGCGCACGCGCCAGCGCCGGCCGCAGCAAGGCCGAGTCCGGGCCGAACAAGGCCCCGACGCGCTGGTGCTGCGGCAATGCCAGCCGCAGCAGCTGGGCGATGCGATCTGGCGGCTGGTCGAGCAGCAAGGCCGCCGAGCGCCAGCTGCCACGGGCTGCCGGTGCCGGAAACTGGGATTGTGGCAGCAATGCCGCGAGCGCCGGCACGCCCTGCCACACCGGCCGGGCCAGGCCGCGCTCTACCCCTTGCTGGTAGGCATCGGTCCCCAGCGTCACGACCAGCTGCGGCAGGCCGCCCGCGACGGACTCCAGCTCGGACCAGGTGCCGACGCGCCAGTTGAGCGGGGGCAGCCTGTCCGCCTCCCAGAGCTCCTGCAGCCCACGGGCCGTGGCCAGCGGGGCGCCGCCCGGCGCGGACAGCGCCAGCCAGACCTCGCCGGGCGCCGACCATGCCGGTCGGGCGCCGAGGGCGAAGCCACAGCTTGCGACGGATAGCGCATGCAGGCAGTGACGGCGCGCAGGGTTCAGGTCAGTGCTCCAGTTTGAGTGTCAGGAAGGCGCGCCGCTTGAACCGGTAATCGGCATCGATTTCCGCGTACTCGCCTTCGAGCGCCTGTACCGTCAGTGCCCATTCCGCCCTGCGGCCCTGGATCCGCCAGGGCTTGGCCAGCCGCAAGTCGATCCGGCTGGCTGCGGGCAATAGCCGATCGCCAATGCCGCTGCCATAGTTCAACTTGCCCTTGCCCCAGGTCATCGAACTGCGCTCGTGCCAGATCAGTGCCAGATCGAAACCCTGTGGCAGCTGCTGCCACCAGGCCAGGGTCGAGGCACGCGCCGGTGGCTGGTTTTCGAGGGCTGCGTTGCGCGCCGGGTCGTCCCAGTCGAGCTGGGTGAAACTCTGCTGCCAGCTGACCCGGCTGCCGGGCCTTGGATTCCAGCTCAACTGGTATTCGATTCCGTGCACAGTCAAGTCCAAGCGGTTGGCGAACACGCGCCTGGCGGCTCCATTGGCCATTTCTGCCTTGGTAGACTCTCGATAGCTGATGCCGTCCGTCATCCGTTCATGGAAGGCCCTGACGTCGACAGTCAGCTGCAGCGGCCTGAACTGCCCGAAATAGGAGATCTCGCGGCTGTCGAGCTGTTCCGGCCGGATGTCCGGATTGCCAGCCCAATAGCGCAGCGCTGGCAGCTTGTACGGGCTCAGGTCATACCGGATGTCACCCCTGAACTCCAGCAGGCTGTTGCTCCTGAACGAGCGGTTGATACCGAAGCGAAGCGTGTGGTCGGGCGTGAAGTGGTGGTTGAGCATCAGCCGGGGCGCCAGGTAGCTGCCGCTGTGGCTGTGGTCGCCCATGAAGAAACCGGCGTTGCCGGTCCAGCGCTCGGTCGGACGCCATTCCAGGTGGCCGAACAGCCGCTTCTCATCGAAGCCGACCGCCTCATCGGTATTGAAAAGCGACCTGGACCTGGCCTTTTCCTGCTTCCAGCCCAGGCCCCAGACGCCGCGCAGGTCGTGGTCCAGCCTGACGGTATGCTGCAACTCCATGTTGGCACGCTGGCTCAGGCTACTGTAGTCAAGCGGCACATCGACAAGGATCTTGGCAGACAGCGGGTAATTCCGGATGTACGAATAATCTGAGTAGTCCTCCTGGGTGAAGTCGGCGCTGACCTGCAGCTGGCCGTCCCCCTCGAGCTGGCGCTGCCAACGCCCCTGCAGGAACCAGTCGCTCCAGCCGACGGTCCGCTCGGGGTCAGCCGCCTCGGTTGTGGCGCCGCGGCCCGAGCGCAGGTCGCTGGCGCCGGCGCGCAGCATCAGGTCCTGGCCGGCGGCAGGCCTGATGTCCGAGCGCCAGTCGAGCACTCGCAGGCGGCGGTTATCGAACGCCCCGGCGAAGCCGCTGTCCTCGCGCTGCGCCAGCGAGAGCCGGTGCGCCCTGTCCGCGTCGCCCCAGCTCAGGCCGATGCGCGCATCGCGCAGGTCGGCCGAGCCGACGCTGAGCTGGGCCTCGGCGCCCCGGGCATCGGCGCTGTGGCGGGTGATGATGTTGATGATGCCGAACATCGCGTTGGCGCCGTAGGCCGCCGAGTTGGCGCCGCGCAGCACCTCGATGCGCTCGATGTCCTCGGGCAGGATCGACATCATGCCGCGATGCGTGTCGCCCAGGAAAAACGATGAATAGACCGACCGGCCATCGATCAGGACCAGGTTGCGCAAGCCGTAATCGTCCAGCGGGGCATGATAGGCCACCGAGGGATGGGCACCGTTGAGGCCGCCCACCATATAGCCAGGCACCAGCCGCAGCAGCTCGGCCACGTCGCGCGCGCCGCTGCGGCGTATCGTGTCGCGATCGAGCACGGTCATTGAACCGGGCACATCATGCAGCGACTGCTGGAGGCGCGTCGCGGTCAGCACGACGGGCACTTCGCCAGCCAGGTAATCGTCCTCGCCCAGTGACTGGGCCGACGCGGCGGCAGCGGTCAGCAAGCCCAGCGCCGCCGTCAGGCTCCCCTGCCAGCAGACACGGGCGAAACCCGAGTCATGATGGGCCCGACCTGCCTGGCGCTGCCGGGCAGCGTCCAGCCGGGACTTCACGGGCTGTTTCTGCGTCTTTTCCATATTAACTATTATCATCGAGACCTCCAGCCAACCGTCGGCCCCTGACCGCCCCACGCCCCATGACGCCCAAATTCACCGGAACCGAGAACTACGTCGCCACCCAGGACCTGATGCTGGCGGTCAACGCCGCGATCCAGCTCAGGCGCCCGCTGCTGGTCAAGGGCGAGCCCGGCACCGGCAAGACCATGCTCGCGGAGGAAGTCTCGGCCGCGCTCGGCATGCCCTTGCTGCAGTGGCACATCAAGTCCACCACCAAGGCGCAGCAGGGCCTGTACGAGTACGACGCGGTCAGCCGCCTGCGCGACAGCCAGCTCAACGACCCGCGAGTGAGCGACATCCGCCACTACATCGTCCAGGGCGTGCTGTGGCAGGCCTTCACCGCCGAGCAGCCGGTCGCGCTGCTGATCGACGAGATCGACAAGGCCGACATCGAGTTCCCGAACGACCTGCTGCGCGAGCTCGACCGCATGGAGTTCT
>JBDLTM010000184.1:0-4953 GCA_039805805.1 Pseudomonadota bacterium
CGAAGCTGTCCCGGTGAACCGGGAAGTGCCGCTGTGGAAGGAGGCCCGCCTGGTGCTGCTCGCCAGGTACCCGGACTCCGACATGGTGGGAGAGAAGTACCGGCTGAGCAACGCCTCGCCGTCTCCGATGCTGCTGGTCGAGCAGGAGCTGTACCGCCGGGGCGTGCGTGCCGTGTCGGTCGAGCACCACACGCTGATGCCGGGCGACGGCACCCATGTCTACGTCGTTCGGGAGCGCAAGGACCATGAGTGACCCGAACGCCCAGACCAGACAACGCCAGATGGTGCTCGTGGGCGGTGCCATCGTCGGCATCGTCGCGCTGGCCGGCGCCGGCATGTTCCTGTTCGACAGCGGCCCGGCCCAGCGCCGCGAAAAACCCACCACGGTCAACATCACCCCGCCTGGCGCGGTCGAGGACAAGGATGCCTGGCGTGCCCAGCAGGCAGCCAGGGAGAAGTCCAACGAGATCCTGATCGGCGAGATCAGGACCCAGCTGCGGGAGCAGGAAGAGAGAAACCGGAAGCTCACGCTGGCGATCGAGGAGCTCAAGGCCGGCAAGGGCACGGCTGCCAGTCCCGCCGCTGCGACGACCGGACAGCCGCAGGGCTCGGTGCTGGACAGGCCGCTGCCCGTGGGCACCGGCCCCGGTGCGGGCCAGCGCGTGCTGCAGCCGCCGACGGCCAAGGGCGACCCGACCCTGCTGAACCAGCCGCTCCAGCAGGCCGAACCTGTGCCGCGCCGCGAGGTGGAAATCATCAGCTTCAACCACCCGGAGGCTGGCAGGACGGGCAGTGTCATGGGCGGGGGCACCGATGGCGTGACCGAAGTGGTGGGCTTTCCGACCGACGAAAAAGCCCGGAAATACGGCACCACCACCGGCAGGCCGGACAGCGCGAAGCGGCAGATCGACTTCCTGCCGGCCGGCTCCTTCGTGCGCGTGGCCATGCTCAACGGCGTCGATGCGCCCACGGGCGGACAGGCGCAGTCCAACCCGCTGCCGGTCGCCTTCCATGTGCTCGATGTCGCCAACCTGGCCAACCAGCACAAGCTCGACATCAGGGACTGCCGCGTGATCGCCGCGACCTGGGGCGACCTGTCTTCCGAGCGCATGATGGGACGCACCGAGACCCTGGCCTGCGTCATCGATGGCGAGGCGGTCGAGATGGCGATCAAGGGTCAGGTGATCGGCGAGGACGGCAAGGCCGGCGTGCGCGGCCGCCTCGTGACCAAGCAGGGGCAGCTGCTCGCCAACACCCTGTTTGCCGGCGCGCTCAGCGGCATCGGCAAGGCGTTCCAGGCCTCGGCCACCATCACCAGCATGGGAGGTGGCGGTGTCACGCAGACCATCGACCCGGACAAGATCGGCCAGGCCGCCATCGGCGGCGGGGTCGGTAGCGCAGGCCAGCAGCTCGCCCAGTACTACCTCAAGGCGGCAGACAAGCTCTATCCCGTCATCGAGACCGACGGCGGACGCACCGTCGAGATCCTGATCACCAAGGGCGCCGTCTATTCCGGCAAGGCGCTCGCCAAGGACGATTACCGGGGCCTGATCAGGCGATCGGGCAGTGGCTACAGGAGGTACGAAGATGATTGAACGCGCACTGACGCTTGCGCTGGCGGCAGCCCTTGCCATCCCGTCCCTGGGCCACGCCGAGACACCCGCCACGCTGATCGAGAAGTTCCGCAGCCTGTACCCGAGGACGACGTTCAGGGAGATCCGGCCGTCCCGGGTCGAAGGGCTGTACGAGGTCGTGATGGGCGAGAACATCGCCTACACCGACGAGTCGGGTCGCTACTTCATCTTCGGCCACCTGTTCGACATGCAGCAGCAGCTCGACCTGACCGCGCAGCGCAAGCTCGACAGCAGGAAGTCCGAGTTTCCAGCGCAGTACCTGGCGCAGGCGATCCGGACCGTCAAGGGTGACGGCAGCCGCCAGTTGGCGGTCTTCAGCGACCCGGACTGCCCCTACTGCAAGCAGCTCGAAGCCGAGCTGGCCAGGCTGGACAACGTCACGATCCACACCTTCCTCTATCCGCTCGAAGCGCTGCATCCCGAGGCCAGGACCCGATCGGTCAGCGTCTGGTGTGCGCCCAACCGCGCCAAGGCCTGGAGCGACTTGATGCTGACTGGCAGGAAGCCACGGCTGGCGGCCTGCGACAACCCGGTCGACGACAACCTGGTGCTGGGCTCCCGCCTCGGCGTGGTCGGCACACCGACGCTGATTGCCGCCGATGGCCGGATCCTGCCGGGGTCTGCCTCGGCCGAAAAGATCGACCAGTGGCTGGGAGCCGGCAACTCCCAGGCACTGGCCGCCGGGCAGGAGGGCAGCCAATGAACACACTGAAGCTGATCGCCGCCATGGGGGTCGTGCTGGCACTGTCGGCTTGCAGCAGCATGTCCGGCTATGACGCGAAATCGAGTTTCGCCTGCAAGGCGCCCGACGGCATCCTGTGCGAATCGATGAGCGGCATCTACGCCAACGCCAGGGCCAACAACCTGCCGGGGCAGCGCGTCAACGGGTACGAGGGCAAGGTGGGCGACGTGGCCGAGCTGTCGCGCACCAAGGCCGGCGGCTCCGTGATGACCCGGTCGATCGAATCGGGCACCCCGATCCGCAGCGCGCCGCGCGTGCTGCGCGTCTGGTTCGCTCCCTGGGAAGACAGCGACGGCGACCTGCACGACCAGAGCCATGTCTATCTGACCGTCGATTCCGGGCGCTGGCTGATCGAGCACAACCGCCGCCGCATCCAGGACAGCTACAGGCCCGTTCGGGCGCCCGCCAGCCTGTCGATGCGAGCCGCCCCGCAAGTCGCCCAGAGGGGTCCGGGCGGGGCAGGACAGCCACCCCAGGGCAGCAGCCTGATGGCAGGCACGGCGGCTGAAGCCGCTGGCCAGGAGTCTCTCGGGGTGCGCCAGGACCGCATGGGCAGCGAACAGGCCGCCGAGCTGCTCGGCGGCGTGCTGCGGCCAGGTCAGGTGATGGCGGACGGCGAGTGAAGGCCGCTGGACTGCCGCGATGAAGCGAGCGGCCACGCGAAACCGCGGGCCAGCCAACAGGGAGGAGAATGAATGCGAGACAGCATGATGGAGCGGCTCAAGGGGTCTGCCGCCCGGTTCTGGGACGAGACCGTGCTGGGCAACGGCCCGGATGCCGGCTGCCAGCCGGCCCCGGTGGCAGCGGCCAACGAGGCCACCAGCGTCTACGGCCTGCACAGCATCCTGAAGTACGACCAGTACGATCCGCAGACGGGGCTGTTCTACAACGACAACTCGGTCGCGTTCTGCTTCGAAGTCATCGCCCAGACGGGTGCCGACGAGGACATGGCCAGCCGTCTCAACACGCTCTTCACGCCGGTGCCGGCGCACTGCGGCATCCAGTGGTGCCTGTTCGGCAGTTCCAACCTGGATCAGCAGTTGCAGGCCTACATGGACCAGCGCCATGTCGCCGTGGACCAGGGCAAGACCACCCCCTTCTTCGAGCAGCTGGCCCGGCGCCGGATCGACTACATCTACAAGTCCAGGGGCAAGCCGGTCTGGCCCAACGACCACTATGTGGTCAAGGACATCCGGCTGCTGTTCTCCATCACCAGGACCGGCTCGTTTCGCGACAGCAAGCTGCTGGAGGAAATGGGCGAGCTGCGCGAGACCCTGGCCGCTTCGCTGCGCACGGCCAGCCTGCCCTCCTTTGCGCTCGATGCGGACGGCCTGATCGGCTTCCTCTGGCCCATCCTGAATCCGGAAAGCCTGTTCAGCCAGGAAGCCTTTCCCGAGCTGCGCTATGACGACGGCAAGTCGATCAAGCATCAGCTCACCGCCTTCGGCCAGCATGTGCGCGTCAAGGCCGACGAGCTGCTGTTCGGCCTGCCGCCCGAGCAGGAGGGCGAGGAGGACAAGCGCATCGCCATGCGCGGCTTCGGCGTGCTGCAGTACCCGCAGAAGAAGGAACTGTGGGAGATGGCCAACATCATCGGTTCCTTCTTCGACGACGGGCTGCAGTATCCCTGCCCCTTCCTGGTGTGCGGGGGCGTCTTCACGCTCGACGCCAACCTGGCCGATGGCAGGGCGCAGCTCAAGGCAGCCCGCACCAAGCAGAACGCCAGGTCCAGGATGGCCGAGTTCCAGCCCGAGCTGCAGGCGCAGGCGAACGACTGGGACATCGTGCTGCAGCAGCTCGACAATGGCGGCAGCCTGTGCGAGCTGTATCACACGCTGCTGCTGTTCGCGCCACGGCGCCTGATCAACCGGGCCAGCCAGGTGGCGCTCAACATCTGGCGCAGCGAACGCTTCACGATCTGCCCGCTGCAGCTGCTGCAGCTGACCTCGCTCTACGCCAGCCTGCCGATGACGCTCACCGAGGGGGTGCGCGCCGACCTGAAGAAGCTGCGCCTGATCACGACCAAGACCACCGTCAATGCGGTCGACATGGCGCCGGTGATCGGCGAGTGGAAGGGAGCGGGCGACCCGGTGATGATGTTCTTCGGCCGCCGGGGCACGCCGACCTTCCTGGACTTCTACAGCAACCAGCAGGGCAACTACAACGTGTTCGTCGCCGGCGTCTCCGGCTCCGGCAAGTCGGTGGCCATGAACGAGGTCGTCTCCGCGTACCGCGGCATCGGCGCACGCGTCTGGGTGATCGACGTGGGGCGCAGCTACCAGAACCTGATCCGGCTGCAGAAGGGCACCTTCCTGGAGTTCACCCCGAGCACAAGGCTGTGCATCAATCCCTTCAGCTGGGTCGGCACCGACGACGAGCTCGACTTCAAGGCCGAGATGCGGATGCTCAAGCCCATGATCGGCCGCATGGCCTCGCCCAACGCCCCGCTGACCGAGTTCCAGTACGCGCTGATCGACGAGGCGATCACGGCGGTCTGGAACGACTACGGGCAGGACACCAACCCGACCCGGATCCGGGACTACCTGCTCGACAAGATCAAGAACGAATCCGGCGGCA
>JBDLTM010000185.1:0-4941 GCA_039805805.1 Pseudomonadota bacterium
CTTCCTGAACTGGCTCTACAGCAATGCCTGGAGCAAGCTCGAAGTGGGCAAGTGCCGCTACGGCTTCATGCTGGACGAGAACGGCATGGTGTTCGACGACGGCGTGACCGTGCGACTGGGCGAGAACCATTTCCTGATGCACACCACCACCGGCGGTGCCGCGCGCGTCATGGCCTGGATGGAGCGCTGGCTGCAGACCGAATGGCCGCATCTGAAGGTCTACCTGACTTCGGTCACCGACCACTGGGCCACCACCGCGGTGGTGGGTCCCAAGAGCCGGGCCGTGCTGCAGGCGCTCTGCAGCGACGTGGACTTCGACGACCAGGCCTTCCCCTTCATGTCCTACCGCGAAGGCACCGTCGCTGGCGTTCCGGCCCGCATCATGCGCATCAGCTTCTCGGGCGAGCGCAGCTACGAAGTCAACGTGCCGGCACAGCAAGGCCTCAAGGTCTGGGAAGCGATTCACGCCGCCGGCAAGCCCTACGGCATCACGCCCTACGGCACCGAGACCATGCACGTGCTGCGCGCCGAGAAGGGCTATGTCATCGTGGGCCAGGACACCGACGGCTCGGTGACCCCGGTCGACCTCGGCATGTCCGGCATGGTGGCCAAGACCAAGGACTTCCTGGGCAAGCGCTCGCTGACGCGCAGCGACACCGTGCGCGGCGACCGCAAGCAGTTCGTCGGCCTGCTGACCGAGGACCCGCAGCTGGTGCTGCCAGAGGGCGCCCAGATCCTGGCCGGCGCCTTCAATCCACCGCCGGCGCTGACCCCGATGCAGGGCCATGTCACGTCGAGCTACCACAGCCCGACCCTGGGCCGCTCGATCGCGCTGGCCATGCTCAAGGGCGGCCTCAACCGCTTGGGCGAGACCGTGCAGGTCGCGCTGCGCGACGGCCGCAACGTGAACGCCACCATCACCAGCCCCGTCTTCTACGACCCCAACTCGGAGCGTCAAAATGCCTAATCCGTCCGCCTCCACTTCCTCGACTCCCGCAGCCGGCCAGAGCGGCGTGACGGCCGGCTGGGACCCGTCCTGGTCCGTCGTCAACCTGCGCGGCAACCCGGACGATCCTGAATTCCGCGCCGGCGTCGCGCGGGCGCTGGGCGTCGAGCTGCCGGTGGCCGTCTGCTCCACCCATCTGGCCCGGGACCTGAAGGTCGTCTGGGTCGGACCGGACGACTGGTTCGTGATGAGCCGCCAGCGCCAGGCCGCCGAACTCGAGGCCGCCCTGCGCGCCGAGCTCGCCGGCCAGCACTTCGCCGTCACCGACGTCAGCAGCAACTACACCCTGCTCCATCTGAGCGGGCCGCGCGTGCGCGAGCTGCTGGCCCAGGGCTGCCCGCTCGACCTGCATCCGCGCGCCTTCAGGACCGGGCAGAGCGCGGGCTCGGTGTTCTTCAAGGCATCGATCTGGCTCTGGCAGACGGACGATTCGCCGACCTACGAGGTGCTGGTCCGCAACAGCTTCCGCGGCTATGTCTGGCTGATGCTCGAGCAGTGCAGCGCCGAGAACGGCCTGGTCAAGCGCGTCTTCGCCTGAGCCCCGACGGGAGCTCACGCATCGAGCGCGAGCTCCCGTCCGCTTCACCCCATCGAGTTGTCCCTCATGAACATGCAGAATGATCACAGCCGCTTCATACTGACCATGGAAGGCCCGAGTGCGCGCGGGCAGGTCGCGGCCGTCACCAGCTTCCTGGAGCAACATGGCGCCTACATCGAGGAGTTCGCCATCTTCGATGACGTGCTCACCACACGCTTCTACCTGCGTGCCCAGGTTCGCCTGCGCCCCGGGGAAGGCCACGAGGCAGGCGACCTGGAGTCGGCGCTCAATGACTGCCTCAAGCCTTTCGAGGGCTCGCACGGCAAGGTCTACCGCAAGGACAAGCCGGTCCCGGTGATCGTCATGGTGTCCAAGACCGACCACTGCCTCAAGGAACTGCTGACCCAGGTCCGCAGCGCCAACCTGAACATGGAAGTCAGGGCGGTGGTGTCCAACCACACCCTGCTCGAGCCCCTGGTACAAGCCGAGGGCATACCCTTCCATCACCTGCCCATCACGCCCGAGAACAAGCCCGAGCAGGAAGCGCAGCTGATGGACCTGATCGAGCAGTACGACGCCGAATACGTGCTGCTCGCGCGCTACATGCAGGTGCTCAGCGACTCAGCCTGCCGCCAGCTGCAGGGCCGGGTGATCAACATCCACCACTCCTTCCTGCCCGGCTTCAAGGGCGCCCGCCCCTACGAGCAGGCCCATGCCCGCGGCGTCAAGCTGATCGGGGCGACGGCGCACTTCGTCACCAGCGATCTCGACGAGGGCCCGATCATCGAGCAGGCGCTGGAACGCGTCGACCACACCTGCCTGCCCGACAAGCTGCTCAACGTCGGGCGCCACATCGAGAGCATGGTGCTCGAGCGGGCGGTGCAGCTCGTCACCGAACGGCGCGTGTTCGTCAACGGGCTGCGGACCGTGATCCTGCGCTGACCCGCGAGGCTTCAGGCCTTGGCCGGAGCCCGCCGGCTCCAGGCCCGCTCGTGGAAGAAGTAGGCCACCGCCTGGACCGAAGGCTCGAGCAGGCTGAGCGTGAGCGAGGCGATCACGTCACCGGTCACCGCGTAGGCCACGCCGGCAGCGACGGCGATGTGCATCAGGTAGTAGCTGCCCGTCTTCATCAGGGTATGGCGATGGGCCTGGGTGAAGCGCTGGATATGTGCCATGACAGGCTCCTGCAATCTCTGGATGAGCCGATGATAGGAGTTCGCATTCTCATTCATGATTGAGTTTTGCGAATCCCCACATAGAAACTATTTGCAGCCTCCTACAATCGGCGTCACCCATTGCTGCAACATTCATCACCATGAAATTCCTGCGCTTTTCCGACATCTGCGCCAGCGGTCAGGCCTCTGGCAAACGCGTCTTCATCCGTGCCGACCTCAACGTGCCGCAGGACGATGATGGCAACATCACCGAAGACACCCGCATCCGCGCCTCGCTGCCGGCGATCCAGCTTGCGCTCGGCGCCGGCGCGGCCGTGATGGTCACCTCGCACCTGGGTCGCCCGACCGAGGGCGAGTTCCGCCCCGAGGACAGCCTGGCGCCGGTCGCCAAGCGCATGGCCAAGCTGCTCGGCCGCGAGGTGCGCCTGGTGCAGGACTGGGTCGATGGCGGCTTCGAGGTCAAGCCGGGCGAGGTCGTGCTGCTCGAGAACTGCCGCCTCAACAAGGGTGAGAAGAAGAACAAGCCCGAGCTGGCCGCCAAGCTCGGCCAGCTGTGCGACATCTTCGTGCACGACGCCTTCGGCACCGCGCACCGCGCCGAGGCCACCACCTACGGCATCGCCGAGACCGCGCCGGTCGCCTGCGCCGGCCCGCTGCTGGCGGCCGAGATGGACGCGATCTCAAAGGCGCTGCAGGACCCCAAGCGCCCGCTGGTCGCCATCGTCGGCGGCTCCAAGGTCTCGACCAAGCTCTCGATCCTCAAGACCCTGGCATCCAAGGTCGACCAGCTGATCGTCGGCGGCGGCATCGCCAACACCTTCCTGCTGGCCGCCGGCAAGCGCATCGGCGACTCGCTGGCCGAGCCCGAGATGGTGCGCGAGGCGCAGCAGGTGATGGACATCATGAAGGAGCGCGGCGCAGAAGTGCCGCTGCCGGTCGACGTCGTCGTCGCCGACGAGGTCTCGGCGCTGGCGCGCGCCAACCGCATCCCGGTCGAGGAAGTCGGCCCGCACGACCGCATCCTCGACGTCGGTCCCAAGACCTCGGCCAAGCTGGCCGAGATCATCGCGCACGCCGGCACCATCGTCTGGAACGGCCCGGTCGGCGTGTTCGAGTACCCGCAGTTCGCCGGCGGCACCAAGATGATGGCGTCGGCCATCGCCCACTCCGAGGCGTTCTCGATCGCCGGCGGCGGCGACACGCTGGCTGCGATCGCCAAGTACCACATCACCGACGACGTCGGCTACATCTCGACCGGCGGCGGCGCCTTCCTGGAAGTGCTGGAAGGCAAGACCCTGCCGGCCTTCGAGGTGCTGGCCAAGCGCGCCTGATCGACGTGCTCAGGGCCAACGGCCCTGTCTGCATCATGCAAGAGCCGGCCTCGTGCCGGCTTTCTTGCGCCTGGCGCAGGCGAAAAAAAACCCCGACCTACAGGATCGGGGTGATAAAGCCTTTTTGCTGTCACACACTAAGGCACCCGCTCAGGGAGGAAAAGCGGGAGGTTGTCGCGAGACAACCTGAAAAAATTATAAACAAAGCTTGAGCTATATCAACAAATCTGGCGCTAAAAATATTTCAGGAGTATTTCTGCCGGTTTGATAGGCTCAGGGCCAGTGCGGCTGGACCGCGACACCGAGCGCCTGCAGGCGCTTGCGGCAGGCCAGCACCGCCTTGTCCTTGCTCAGCAGCGTGGCGGTCTGCTGCAGCGCGAGGTCGATGAAGACCTGGTCGTCGGCGTCGGCGCAGCGCACTGGCGCGCCCGGCGCCGGCTCGGCCCATTCGACACGCAGTTCGAACTCGGCCAGCAGCAGCGCCGGCTCGCGGCTGCTGGCCTGCAGCCTTTTCGCCACCACGGGATAGCCGAGCACGCGCTCGAACTCGTCGCGCATGTGCGGCGTGGCCAGCCAGCGCAGCTCGCCAGCCTCCAGCGCGGCGCGCAAGGGCAGCGCCCGGGCGTCCTCGAAGACCCAGAGATCGAGCAGCCAGTTGGTGTCGATCACCAGGCGCGGCAGCTGGCTCATGCCTGTCCTGCCCCGGCGCCTTCGCCTGCCGGCCGGGCGCGCGCCGATCCGGCCAGGAGGTCGAAGCGGAACAGGCGACACTCGATCGGGCCGTTCCACATCGGCACCCGGCGCGATTCCTTGAAGCGCATCTTGGACGGCAGCTTGAGGTCGGGCGTCAGCAGCCAGGCGCTCCAGCCCGCATAGTGCTTCTTCCAGTGG
>JBDLTM010000186.1:0-4843 GCA_039805805.1 Pseudomonadota bacterium
TGCCGGCCAGCAGAGCGCCCATGTCGAGCGAGTAGACCTGGGCCTGGGCCAGGATCTCGGGCACGTCCTTCTGCACGATGCGCCAGGCCAGGCCCTCGGCGATCGCCGTCTTGCCGACGCCGGCCTCGCCGACCAGCAGCGGATTGTTCTTGCGCCGGCGGCACAGGATCTGGATCACGCGCTCGACCTCAAAGTCGCGCCCGATCAGCGGATCGATCTTGCCGTCCTTGGCCGCCTGGTTCAGGTTGAGCGTGAACTGCTCGAGCGGGCTGGCCTTCTCGCTGGCCTTGCCATCCTGGCCCTGCTCCTCGTTCTCGGCGGCACCGCCCTCGGCCGGCTTGGCCTGCTGCTCGGGCGCATCGCTCTTCTTGATGCCATGCGCGATGAAGTTGACCACGTCCAGCCGGGTGACGCCCTGCTGGTGCAGGTAGTAGACCGCGTGCGAGTCCTTCTCGCCGAAGATCGCGACCAGCACGTTGGCGCCGGTGACTTCCTTCTTGCCGTTGCCGGTCGACTGCACATGCATGATGGCGCGCTGGATCACGCGCTGGAAGCCCAGCGTGGGCTGGGTGTCGACTTCCTCGCTGCCGCCGACCTGGGGCGTGTTGTCCTTGATGAAGGTGGTCAGCGCCTGGCGCAGGTCGTCGATGTTGGCGGCGCAGGCGCGCAGTACCTCGGCGGCGCTGGGGTTGTCGAGCAGCGCGAGCAGCAGGTGCTCGACCGTGATGAATTCGTGCCTCTGCTGCCTCGCCTCGACGAAGGCCATGTGCAAGCTGACTTCAAGTTCCTGGGCAATCATGTGGCACTTCCTTTAAACATGTCCGACATCAATTTACAGCGTTTTTCCCGCCTCGGTTGGGATTTGGGGCATGTCCGGATTTATTCAACGGGCTCTGCCACACATTGCAGCGGATGTCCGTGATGCCGGGCGGCCTGCAGCACCAGCTCCACCTTGGTGGCCGCGATGTCGCGCGTGAAGACGCCGCAGACGCCGCGGCCCTCGAGGTGGATCTTGAGCATGATCTGGGTCGCGGTCTCGCGGTCCTTGTTGAAGTACTCCTGCAGCACCAGAACGACGAATTCCATCGGCGTGTAGTCGTCGTTGAGCAGCACGACCTGGTACATCCTGGGCGGTTGCACGCGCTGCGTCTTGCGTTCGAGCAAGACCGCATCGGCCCCTCCCGGGGCAAGGGGGTTGGGCTCGGGATTTCGGGGTGTGGTGGCCATGAAAATGATTCTAGCGGCAGGGTGACACCCTTGCTCAGCAACGGCGGGCGTTGACCCAGCCTGCCCGGATCGGCAAAATGGCCACCGACATTGGCCTGGAACCGGATCTGCATGAGCCTCCCATTACTTCCCGACGGCCTGGTCCGACTGGCCCTGGCCGCCAGCCTGGCGACGCTGGCGCTGCTGCAGGGCTGCAGCACGACGTCGACCGGGCAGGCCGGCTCAGGCCCGGCGCTGGTCCAGCGATCCCCTGAGTCGGCCCAGCGCGGCAGCGATGTCGCGCTCTATGCGATGGCCATGCTGGACCGGGATTACCGCTGGGGCGGACGCGCGCCAGCGGATGGCTTCGACTGCTCGGGCCTGGTCCGCCATGTGTTCCGCGAGGCGGTCGGCTTGCAGCTCAGCGGCAATGCCGCGGCGCTGGCGCGCCAGTCGCGACCGGTCGATGCCAGCGCCCTCCAGGCCGGCGACCTGCTCTTCTTCAACACACTGGGGCCTCCCAGCTCGCATGTCGGCGTCTATGTCGGACGGGGCCAGTTCATCCACGCCGCCAGCGAGCGCAGCGGGGTACGCATCAACCGGCTCAGCGAACGCTATTACGCGGCACGCTTCGAAGGTGCCAAAACCGTGTTAGATTGAGCGTAATGAATACGCGCTTGTCTGACCGTGCGCTGGGAGTCCTGTCCTTAACCCTGCTGGGTCTGGGTTGCCTGCTGGTGCTGTGGCCCTTCCTGACCTCGCTGGCCTGGGCCGCCATCCTGGCCTCGAGCAGCTGGGGGGCTTTTGCCTGGCTGGACCGGCTGCTCGGTGGCCGGCGCGCTCTGTCGGCCAGCTTGATGACGCTGCTGGTGACGGTGGTCGTTCTGCTGCCGATGGTGGTGCTGGCGATGGCGCTGTCGGGCAACATCTCCGAGCTTGGCCATTCGATCAACTCCCTCGTCAGCGAAGGCCTGCCCGATCCGCCGGCCTGGCTCGCCTCGCTGCCGCTGGTGGGGCATGCCCTGCTACGCTACTGGGAGCAGTTCGCCCATAACGGCCAGCGCCTGATGCAGGAGCTGGCCAAGCTGGCCGAGCCGGCGCAGGACTTCGCGCTCGATGCCGGCAGCCTGGTCGGGCGTGGCGTGATCGACATCGCGCTGTCGGTTTTCCTGGCCTTCTTCCTCTACCTGCACGGCGAGGCGCTGGCGCGGCGCGTGAGCTACGCGCTCGAGCGTCTGAGCGGCGAGCGCGCCGCCTACCTGCTCAGCCTGACGCGCGGCACTATCAATGGCGTCATCTACGGCGTGCTGGGCACAGCGCTGGCACAGGCCGTGCTGGCCGCCATCGGACTGGCGATTGCCGGCGTGCCGGGCGCGGTGCTGCTGGGAGCGGCGACCTTCCTGCTGTCGGTCGTGCCGGTGGGACCGCCGCTGGTCTGGGGCGGCGCCGCCTTCTGGCTGTTCCAGCAGGGCGAGCCGATGTGGGCCCTCTTCATGGCCGGCTGGGGTTTCTTCGTCGTCAGCACGGTCGACAACTTCATCAAGCCCTTCATCATCAGCCGTGGCGCCAAGCTGCCGTTCGCCGTGGTCTTCATGGGCGTGCTCGGCGGCGTGCTGGCCTTCGGCGTCATCGGCGCCTTCCTCGGGCCGGCGCTGCTGGCGGTGGGCTTCCGCCTCATCAGCGAATGGAGCGCGCGCGTGCAGGGCTGACAGCGGCGCCCGGCGTGCTCAGGCAGCGGCTGGAGGAGGCAGGAAGCGGGCCTCGAACTCCTCCACCGGCAGGGCTCCGCTGAGCAGGAAGCCCTGTCCATGCGGGCAACCGAGCTGGAGCAGGCGCTGGCGCTGCTGCTCAGTCTCTATCCCCTCGGCGAGCAGGTCGAGTCCGAGGCGTTGCGCCAGCTCGCAGATGATCTCGACCAGCACCCGGTCGCCCTCGTTTTCGTCCATTCCGCGCACGAAGCACTGGTCGATCTTGACCCCGCTGACCGGCAGCTGGCTCAGGCACGCCAGGCTCGAGTAACCGGTGCCGAAGTCGTCGATCAGCAGCGCGACGCCGAAGTCGCGGAACTGCTGCAGGCGCTCGAGCAGTTCGTGCGAGGGCCGGGCCCAGGCAGACTCGGTCAATTCGATTTCCAGCCGGCCAGGCACCAGCTGCAGTTCGGCAAGCAGGCCTCGCAGCAGCTCCAGCCAGTGCGGCTGCTGCAGATCGGATGAGCTCTGGTTGAGCGCCAGGCGCCAGTGGCCTGGCCAGCGCCCCTCACCGATCCAGCTCGCGATCTGGCGCAGCGTGCTCTGCAGCATCCAGGTGTCGATGGCACCGAGCATCTGGTGCTGCACCGCCAGCTGGAGGAAGTCCTGGCTTCCGAGCAGCCCCAGGCGCGGGTGCCGCCAGCGCACCAGCGCCTCGGCGCCGAAGACATGCATGTCGCCCAGCCTGAACTTGGGCAGCCAGTGCACCTCGAGCTGGCCATTCTCGAGCGCGGCGCGCAGTTCCTGGTGCAGGCTGTAGGACTCGCTCAGGGCCTGGCCCAGCGCGACGGTGTAGGCCTGCAGCTGGTTGCGTCCGGCGCGCTTGGCGGCGTACATCGCCTGGTCGGCGTGGCGCAGCAGGGCCTGGGCGTTGTCGCCATCGTCCGGATACATGACCAGCCCGATCGAAGCCTGCGCTCGGTAGTCGGGATTGCCGTCGAGCGCCATCGGCTGGTGCAACTGGTGCAGCAGCCGGGTCGCCAGTTCGCTGGCGTGGTCGCGGCTGATATTGGGCAGCAGCACAACGAACTCGTCGCCGCCCAGGCGCGCCACTGTGTCCATGTCGCGCACCGCGTCGCGCAGGCGCTGCGCGATCACCATCAGCAATTCGTCGCCGACCGCATGGCCCAGCGTGTCGTTGACTTCCTTGAAGTGGTCGAGGTCGGCGAACAGCAGCGCGAAACTCTGCTCCTCGCGCCGGGCCTGCGATACCGCCAGCACCAGCCTGTCCTGGAACAGGGAGCGGTTGGGCAGACCGGTGAGGCTGTCGGTCGTGGCCAGGCGCAGGATCTCGTCATTGGCGCGATGCGCCTCGGTCTGGTCGCTGATGACGGCCATGTAGCCCAGCTCGCGGCCGGCGGGATCTCTCAGCGCGGTCACGCTGAGCCTCACATTGAGTGCATTCCCAGCGGCGGTACGGAACAGGACTTCGCCGGTCCAGCGGCCATCCAGGCGCATGCCCTCGCGCATGATGGCATCGAACTCGAGCCTGGAGCCTGCCTCGTGCTCCAGCAGTTGCTCGAGACTGGATGGCAGCGCCTTGGCGCCATAGCCGCTCAGGCGCTCGAAAGCCGGATTGGCTCGCAGCAGGCGGCCGCCTGCATCGGCGACGACGATGGCATCGTTGCTGTTGAGAAAGACCTCTTCGCTCAAGAGCTGATCGCGTCCCGCTGCGCGCTCGGCAGTGACGTCGTGCCAGACGCAGCCGACCCCCCGGATGCTCCTGTCAGCGCTGTACAAGGGGTACTTCTCGATGCGCAACTCGCGCTGGCCGCAGCTCAGCTCGGCCATCTGGTGGAACACGGCCGGCTGGCCGGATCGGATGACCTGCTCGTTCTGCTGGCGGTGGGCAATGGCATCGTGCAAGGGCAGCACCTGTTCAAGGCCCA
>JBDLTM010000187.1:0-4756 GCA_039805805.1 Pseudomonadota bacterium
GGCCGCACCGGCGGGGACATGCCGGTGCGGCCGATGACTCAGGCGCGGCGCTTGTAGTCCGACCAGAAGTCGTTCCAGTCCTCGATCGGCTGCTTGACCGGCAGCTCGCGGAACTGGATCTTGCCGGATCGGATGTCATCGACGCAGCTCTTGCCCTTGAGGACCATGCCCTGGCGCCTGGCCTCGGCGGCATCGACGCTGTTGAGCAGCTCCCAGCCCTTCTTGTTCGGAATCATGGCCGGGTAGGCCGCCATGCGCGCCGAGGTGACCTGGCCCTTGGGCGAGGTGATGTACTGGATGAACTTCTTGGCCAGTTCCTGGTTCTTCGTGCCCTTGCCGATCGAGAAGGATTCGGTCCACTGCAGGCCGCCCTCGTCCGGGACGATCGAGTCGACCTTGGCGCCCGACTTCTTGAGCACGCCGGTGATCCAGTCGCCGATGCCGCAGACCAGCGACAGCTGGCCGTTCTTCAGGCCGCCGAAGGTGCCGCCGTAGTCGAAGAAGCCCGCCACCTGGGGACGCAGTGACTTGACCGTGTCCTTGAGCTTGCCGAACTGCGGATCGGTCAGGTTGAACGGGCTCTTGTTGCCGTTGAGCAGGCTGATCTGGCCCATGTTCGGCAGATACCAGTCGAAGTGGCCGACCTTGCCCTTGTAGGCGGGGTCCCAGTAGACCTTGTAGGAACGCGCCTTGGCCGCGGAGACGGCGTCGGTGTTGTAGGCCACGCCCAGGAAGCCGAAGCGGGTGATGACCGAATACAGGTCGTTGCCGCTCCAGTGGCCCGGGAACTTCTGAAACTCGGGGAAGAAGTCGTCGAAGGGATAGTCCTTCGGGTCGAGCTTCTCGATGTAGCCGGCCTTCTGCAGCTGCGGCACGTATTCGGCGTCCGACAGGATCAGGTCATAGGTGCCGGGAGGCGACTGCGAGATCAGCGCCAGCATGTTGTCGCCGCCGGTGTAGTACTTGGCCTTGATCTTGCAGTTGTACTGCGACTCGAAGGCCGCGACCACGTCGGGTTCGGCATGACCGTACCAGGCCAGCATGTTCAGCGTCGTCGTGCCCTGGGCGCGAGACGGCGTGCTGATGAAGTAGCTCGATGCGACCAGGGGGGTGGCAACCGCCACCCCGTTCTTCAGGAAGCCGCGTCGATTCATTTGACTCTTGGAATCGCTCATTGTCGTCTCCGGTGGGTTGGGAAATCTGGCCTGCAGTCGGCCTGGGACTGCAGGCGGGGTTCAAGAGATCAGGCCTTGATGATGTTGTGCTCGGGGCCGTAGGGGAAACCGGTCAGGTTGCGGTTGCCCTCGGGCGTGATCACCAGGATGTCGTGCTCGCGGTAGCCGCCGGCGCCCGGCATGCCCTCGGGCAGCATGATCATCGGCTCCATCGAGATCACCATGTTGGGCTCGAGCACGGTGTCGATGTCCTCGCGCAGCTCCAGGCCCGCTTCGCGGCCGTAGTAGTGGCTCAGCGTGCCGAAGCTGTGGCCGTAGCCGAAGGTGCGGTACTGCAGCAGGTCGTGCTCCTCGAAGATCTTGTTGAGCTCCTTGGCGATGTCGCTGCACCTGGCGCCCGGCACCAGCAGCTTCTTGCCCTCATCGTGCACCTTGCAGTTGACTTCCCACAGGCGCAGGTGAGCATCGCTGGCGTGGTCCAGGAACAGGGTGCGCTCGAGCGCGGTGTAGTAGCCGCTGATCATCGAGAAGCAGTTCAGGCTCAGGATGTCGCCCTTCTGGACCTTGCGGGTGGTCACCGGGTTGTGCGCGCCGTCGGTGTTGATGCCGGACTGGAACCAGGTCCAGGTGTCCATCAGCTCGGTGTGCGGGTAGCGCTTGGCGATCTCGCGGATCATGGCCTGGGTGGAGGCCAGCGCGACCTCGTGCTCGGGCACGCCTTCCTTCACGGCCGCGACCAGCGCGGCACCGCCGATGTCGCAGACCTGGGCGCCGGCGGCGATGAAGGCGATCTCCTCGTCGCTCTTGACCATGCGCATCTTCATGCAGGCCGCCGCGATGTCGACGAACTCGACGTTGGGCAGCGCGGCCTTGAGCATCTCCAGGCGCTCGATCGGCAGCTGGTCGAACTCCAGGCCGACACGGCCCTTGTTCGGGATGCAGGCCTGCACCGCGCGGAAGTAGTTGCCGCGCTGCCAGTCGGTGTAGGTCAGCATGTCGTCGGCCACGCCCTTGCGCCAGGGCTGGGCGCCGTCGATGTTGGCCGCGATGATGGTGGTCTTGTCGTGCGTGACCGCCAGGCCGTAGAAGCGGCCGAAGGAGCAGTACAGGAAGTCGCTGTAGTAGTTGATGTTGTGATACGAAGTGAACAGCACCGCGTCGATGTCGCTCTCGCGCATGTGCTTGCGCACCTTGGCCATGCGGCTGGCGTATTCCTGCGCGGAGAAGGTGTTCTGGACTTTTTCACCGTTGCGCAGGCGGATCAGGTCGGGCATGTTCATCATTGCTTGGGCTCCTTTTGAGTGACAGGATGGAATCGACTTTAGGCCTGCCGGGAGCTGGCGGGAAAAATATTTGCGACACTTGATATCTTATTTGCGACTCCACCGGTTCGGTCCCGATGCCTTATAGGGTTATCCCGTAAGGGAAAAATGGGATCCGGCCGGCCTGCCATCGATTCGCTCATCAGTTTCATGATGGACTTTGCCCTGGCAGCACCTCGCCAGCCGCAAGGCGGCAGGCGAACGCCGGCCACGACTTCAAGCAAGTGGCATGCCTGTCATTTCCGCACTGCCTGCCCCGGAATGGGGCGCTTCAGGCGGCCTGCGCCTGAACCAGGGTGCTGCGCTCGGACTGCGGCGTGCGGCCGTATTGCTCGCGGTACTTGGTGATGAAATGGGCTGATGTCAGGAAGCCGCAGGACAGCGCGATGTCGTCGATGCGGCGGCTGGTGCGCAGCACGGCCAGACGGCCCTTGCTCAGGCGGATCTCCAGGTATTTGCGCGCTGGCGAGACCTGCAGGTGCTCCTGGAACAGGCGCTCGAGCTGCCGCCGCGACAGCCCGAGGTAGTCGGCGATCTCGCCCGGCGACAACGGCTCCTCGACGTTGTTCTCCATCAGCTCGAGCGCATCGAGCACCGTATCCGGCATGTTGGCGTAGCGGTAGCGCAGCGGCAGCGCCTGGTGCTCGTCCTGGCTGCGCTGGTGCGCCACCAGCAGGTCCGAGACCTGCTGCGCCAGTTCGCGGCTGCCGGGCGGCTGGCGCAGGATGAAGGTCATCATCTCCAGCGGGCTGACGCCGCCCGAGCAGGTGAAGCGGTCGCGGTCGATCTCGAACAGGCGCTGCGTGACATGCAGCTGCGGGGACTCCGCCAGCAGCCGCTCGCGGTCTTCCCAGTGGATGGTGCAGCGGTAGCCGTCGAGCAGGCCGGCCCTGGCCAGGTAGTAGCTGCCGGTGTCGATGCCACCGAGCACTATGCCGCGTGCCGCCAGCTTGCGCAGCCAGCGCACGATCTCGCCCTCGCCGCGATGGGGGATCGGGTTCGGACCGACCACGAACACCGCGTCGAACTCGCTGCTCCTGCCGATTTCCTCGCCTGGCAGGACGCTGATCCCGTCGCTCGAGACCACCGGATCGTTGGTGACACCGATGGTGACGTACTCGAACACGGTGCGGCCCAGCGCCATGTTGGCCAGGCGCAGCGGATCGACCGCCGAGCTCAGCGCGATCAGCGAGAAATGCGGGACGAGCAGGAAACCGAAGCGCTGGGTTTCCTGCCTGGCACGGTCGGGAGGTGAAGCGAAGACCTTCGGCATGACGCGGATTGTTGCGTCAGCGCCATGCGCAGGCAAGAGGCTGGAGCGATCTGCGGCCGCACTCTAGGGAAGACCCTGACGCAGCAGCGAGGCGATGCGTCGGATGTCGTGAATGTCAAACTTTGTGTCGCGATTTTCATGGCCGGAATACGCGGAACGCGACAAGATGGGACCAGCTTCAATATCCAGAGCAGGAGACTAGAAATGTTCAGCAATCAGACCCAGAGTCTGAAGGCCATGGATCCCGATCCGTGGGCCGTCATCCGGCAGGCGCCGCACATCGAGCTGACTGCCAGCGACCACGACGCCAGCCCGGCCCGCGAGATGGCCGCCCTGACGCAACGCTTCCCGGTCTGCGGCTGACCGCCGACAGACGGTCGACCCCATTGAACTTCGAGGACTAAGGCCATGCAGAAATTTTCCATCTGGTCCCTGCTCAGGAACTCCATGAGCTACCACGAGGACTGGCAGCGCCAGTGGCGCTCGCCCCAGCCCAAGGCCGAATACGACGCCGTCATCGTGGGCGGCGGCGGCCACGGCCTGGCCACCGCCTACTACCTGGCCAAGGAGCACGGCATGCGCAACATCGCCGTGGTCGAGCGCGGCTACCTGGGCGGCGGCAACACGGCGCGCAACACGACCATCGTGCGCTCCAACTACCTGTGGGACGAATCGACCCAGCTCTACGAGAAGGCGATGAAGCTGTGGGAAGGTCTGTCGCAGGACCTGAACTACAACGTCATGTTCAGCCAGCGCGGCGTGATGAACCTGGGCCACACGCTGCAGGACATGCGCGACATCGAGCGCCGCGTCGGAGCCAACCGGCTCAACGGCGTCGATGCCGAGGTGCTGACCCCGGCACAGATCAAGGAGATCGTGCCCTTCATCAACCTCAACACCCGCCTGCCGGTACTCGGCGCCTCCTTCCAGCGCCGCGCCGGCGTGGCGCGCCACGATGCCGTGGCCTGGGGTTTTGCGCGCGCCGC
>JBDLTM010000188.1:0-4740 GCA_039805805.1 Pseudomonadota bacterium
CGGCGGCGAGGTCCAGCCCCGGGGCATCGCCGCCCGCAAGGAAGTCGTGCTCCACGGCCAGTACCGGGCCTTCGGCGCCGAGGCTGTGATCACCTCGCTTGAAACGTACGACGACCCAGGGAAAACGCCCGCGCCCCAACTGCGACCTAAGGCTTGGCGCGACATCGCGCAGCAGACCAACCGCTACCACCTCAGCCGGCTGCAGCGCGAGATCCAGACCCTGGACGGACGCGGGCTGCTCAACTCAGACTGGAAGCGCGACATCGAGCAGCTGATGCGCGAGCTGGGACAGGACCTGCAGGACGGCCGCGCCATGCTGGTGCGGCTCGGGCGCTATGGCGGCGCGACCAGCAAGACGCTCTCGGGCGCTGGCGTGGCGCAGATCAGGATCATGCAGGGCAAGGGCCAGCCGCCGGCCTTCGAGGACGACACCAAGACCGTCTGGCTGGCAGCCGAGAGCGAGAGCGACCAGAAGCAACTGATACCCTTCGGCTGGGCCGTGGTCGAGATCGACCCCGAGGGCGACTGCCCGGCGCTCAGGGCCTGGTGCGAGCGCCAGTCCGGCGGACGCCCCGACATCCAGCAGATCCGCGCCGGCTTTGCGGCCGAGCAGGAAGCCGCCGAGCGCCTCAAGGCCCAGGAGAAGGCGCGCGCCGCGGCGAGGGAGGCAGCGGCCCAGGCCGAGCGAGAAGCCGCCGAGCAGCGCGCCCAGGCACTGGCGGCGATGACGCCGCAAGGCCAGCAGATCGAGACCCTGCGCCAACGCTGCGAAGACCTGGCCACCCGGATCCGGGAGAGCAATTTCCGCAAGGAAGCGCCTGATCCGGGGCGCGCCGGGGTCTACCAGGACGCCTCCCGCCTGGTCAAGGCGGCGCTGGAGGGCGCGGACTGGACGGCCGCGGACAAGTCCGCACTGGCCGACATGCTCGAGCAGTGGCTGCCTCAGGTCCTCTCGCCCTGGGACCCCAAGGAGCAGCGCAAGAAACTCAAGCTGTCCGCGCTGCGCGGCGTCGCCTGAATGAGCACGATACTGCCCATCGCCCGCTACCGCTTCACGGCCCGCCTGCGCGAGCACCTGCAGCTGCCCGAGTACGCGGGCTCGCTGCTGCGCGGCCAGTTCGGCGCTGCGCTGCGCCATCTGGCCTGCATGACGCGCCAGCCCGCCTGCGGCGGCTGCCCGCTGCAGAGCACCTGCCCCTACACCCGCCTCTTCGAGGCCGTGCCGCCACCGGAGCACCGCCTGCAGAAGTTCAGCGCCGTGCCCAACGCCTACGTCATAGAGCCGCCGCCGCTGTCCTGCGCGCCGATGGCGGCCGGCGATGCACTGGTGTTCCACATGGTTCTCGTCGGCGACGCCATCCAGCAACTGGCGCTGGTCGCCTTTGCCTGGCAGCGCGCCCTGTCGCAGGGACTGACCCGGGACAGGATCGCGTCCGACCTCGAGCGCATCGACTGGCTGGACGAAACCGGCGCCGTCCACACGATCTGGACACGGGATGCTCCGCTGCTAGCCGATCATCCGGCTGCGCTGCAGTGGCCCGAGGCACCGGCCGGGCTGCGCGCGCTGCGGCTGGACATCCGCACGCCGCTGCGCCTGCAAAGCCAGGGGCACCCCCTGCGCGCCCACGAGCTGACTCCACGCGCCCTGGTGGCCGCCGTGGCGCGCCGGGTCGCGCTGGTGCTCGAGTTCCACGCCCGCCAGGCCGACTGGGGCGAACGCGTCCCGCAGCTGATCGCCAGCTGCTCGGACATCGAGCAGGACAAGCGCCTGCGCTGGTACGACTGGACCCGCTACAGCAGCCGGCAGCAGCAGGAAATGACGCTGGGCGGCGTCATCGGCCAGTGGCAGCTGCAGGCCGACCCCGCCGTGCTCAAGTCGCTCTTGCCCTGGCTCTGGCTCGGGCAATGGCTGCACGTGGGGAAGAACGCCACCATGGGCATGGGAGCCTACACGCTGGAGGCGATGGCTTGACCACCTGGTTCGTGACCCGCCATCCCGGTGCCGTCGCCTGGGCCAGGCGCCACGGGATCGCAGCCGACCACCTTGTCGAGCACCTCAGCCTGGCCGAGATCGCCAGCCAGGTCGGACCGGGCGACACCGTCATCGGCATACTGCCAGTCAACCTGGCGGCCGCCGTCTGCCAGCAAGGCGCTCGCTACCTGCACCTGACCATCGAACTGCCGGCCCGGCTGCGCGGACAGGAGCTCGACGCCGACCAGCTCGACGCCCTGCAGGCGCGGCTGCAGGCCTTTCATGTGGAGCCCTCGCCATGACAACCCAGATCATGCTCGTTTCCGCCCAGGCAGCACCCAACCTGCTGCCCGCGCTCGACCCCGCACTCAAGCCCCGCCAGGCCGTGCTCGTGGTCACCCAGAAGATGCAGGCCCGTGCCGACGCGCTGCAGAAAGTGCTGCAGGAGGCCGGTGTCAAGGTCAGCCGGGTGCCGCTGGCCGACGAAAGGAACTTCAGCCTGCTGGAAAGCGCGCTGATGGACGTGGCCGCCGCGCAGGATGATGGCGACATCGCGCTCAACCTCACCGGCGGAACCAAGCTCATGGCCCTGGCTGCCCAGTCGGTGGCCAGCGCAGCGGGCTGGCGGACCTTCTATGTCGACGTGGACACCGACGAGGTGATCTGGATCGGCCATCAGGCGCCCGCCCCGCAGCCGCTGGGCCAGCAGCTGCGCCTGAGCCACTACCTGCGCAGCTACGGCTACACGCCCGAGGGCGGCGTCGACCGACCGGCCCCCTCGGCCCGGCACAACGCCCTGCTCGCGACCCTGATCCTGCAGATCGGCAGCCTGGAGCAGCCGCTGGGCCAGCTCAACTTCCTGGCGCAGCAGGCCCAGGACAGGCGCAGCCTGAGCGTACGCCGTCCGGATCAGCAGGCAGCACCCGGACTGGACGCCCTGCTGCAGCACTTCCAGCAGGCGGGCTGCCTGAAGGTGATGGCCGACACGATCCAGTTCGCCAGCGAAGCCGAGCTCGACTTCGTCAAGGGCGGCTGGCTCGAACACCACGTGTTCCGCACCGTCAGCGCCCTGCATGCCGACCTCGGCGTGCGCGACCATGCCGCCAACCTCGGCGTCATCGACAGCAGCGGCGTCAGGAACGAGATGGACGTGGCCTTCATGGCGCGCAACCGCCTTTGGGTGATCGAGTGCAAGACCGCCCGCATGGACTCGCCCCAGCAACCCAAGGCCAACGACACGCTGTTCAAGCTGGCCGAGGTCTGCCGGCGCGTCGGCGGCATCGGCACGCACGGCCTGCTGGTGAGCTACCGCGCCGTGCGACCGGCCGAAAAGCGGCTGGCCCAGGCGCTCAACATCGAGCTGGTCTGCGGCCCCGAGCTGACGCGCCTGCGCGAGAAGCTGATCGCCTGGGTCAAGGGTTGAAGCCGCCCGCCATGGCAAGCTTGCCATGGCCCACGGGAGGGCGATCCGTGGCCAGAATGAGCCATGCCCGTCCGACAACTGCACCTGGCCTGTTACGACATCTCCGATCCCGGCACACTCGTCGCCGCGCTGCGACTGGCACGGGAATACGCCACCGGCGGCCAGAAATCGGTCCATGAACTGTTCCTGACCGTCGCCGAGCGCGACGCGCTCATCGACGACATGGATGCCCTGATCGACAAGACCAGCGACCGATTCCTGCTGCTGCGGCTCGATCCGCGGCAGAAGGTGTTCACGCTAGGACTGGCCGTCGAGCCCAGCGACCCCGACTACTTCTACATCGGGTGAAGCACCATGGCACTGCTGCTGCTCGACCGCGCACAACTCGAGATCAAGGCCGAAGGCCAGGCGCTGGCCCTGTACGAAGCCGGCGAGCGCCGTGGCACGGTCCCCATCAAGCTGGTGGACCGCTGCGTCATCCACGGCATGCAGACCCGGCTCGACACCGGCGTGCTGCTCAAGCTGGCCGAGGCCGGTGCCAGCGTCGTGCTGATGAGCCCGCGCCAGAGCCGGCGCGTGGCCATCCTGCTGGGCCCGTCCCACAATGATGCCGGACTCAAGCTGGCACAGACCCGCCGGGTGCTCGACGACGCCCATTGCCGGGAATGGAGCACGGCCATCGTGCACGCCAAGCTCAGGCGGCAGCTGCGCAGCCTACGCCACTGGTCCGCCCAGCGGCCCGATGCCCGCAAGCCCCTGTGGGACGCGATGCAGACGGTGCAGGCCAGCCTGCAGCAGCTGCCGCTTCAGTCGCCCTACCCCGAGCTCGCCAGCCTGCGCGGGCTCGAAGGAGCGGCGGCGCGGGCCCATTTCGCGGGACTGGCCGCAGTGCTGCCGCCGAGCCTGGGGTTCAGCGGCCGCAACCGGCGACCTCCGCGCGACCCCGTCAACGCCTGCCTGTCGCTGGGCTACACCCTGCTGCACGCACAGGCGGTGCAGGCCTGTCATGGCGCGGGGCTCGATCCGCTGCTGGGCTTCTACCATCGCCCCGCCATCGGGCGCGAGAGCCTGGCGAGCGACCTGATCGAGCCGCTGCGCGCCGCGGTCGACCACTGGGTCTGGGACCTGCTGCGGCAGCGCACCCTGCGCAGCGAGGACTTCACGCTCGACAAGGGCGCCTGCCTGCTGGGCAAGGCGGGCCGCGCCACCTTCTACGCCCAGTGGGAACGGGCCCACCACGGCTGGCAGCGCTGGCTGCGCCGACAGGCACAGGGCCTGGCGCGTCAGTTGCGCGAGGAAGGCACCACGTGGCTGGTGGACGAGGAGGAGGACGAATGGTCCTGAA
>JBDLTM010000189.1:0-4729 GCA_039805805.1 Pseudomonadota bacterium
CGGCGCGGGCCGCAGCGCCAGCAGCGCGACCGAGGCTGCGGCCTCGGGCTGGTCCAGCCAGGCGATCGCTTCCTGGCCCGCGCAGGGGCCGCAATATGGGCGCTGCAGCGCATCGGCCCAGGCCCGCAAGGGTTCGCCCGCGCCATGCGCCTGGTCGAGATCGGCATGGGCCGGCGCCAGGCCCCAGAGCCGCAGCGCGACCTGCGGCAGGTCGAAGCGTCCCTTGAGCCCGGCCTCGACCAGGGTGGGCAGTTCGCGAGCGCAATTGACCCGCAGCAAGGCCTGGGTCCAGCCCTGCAGCCGCTCGGCGATCGCGCCGTTGTCATGGCCGAGCCTCAGCATGCCGGCCGCCCTGAGCTCCAGGTCGTGGATCTTGCGCCGCAGCAACTCGGCCTGGCGCTCCTGCAGGCTGATCGCGCGGTGGCTGTGCGGGCTGGTCAGCTGCACGCTGGCGAGCAGCTCGGCATGGCGCTCGAAGAAGCCCGGCGTGTTGGCGAGGAACTGCGCGATATCGTCCTCGGTGATCGGCTGGAGCTGCGGGCGACTGTCCATGGCTCGGCTCAGAAAAGGTCGGGCACCTCGACCTCGCCCGAGAACACGGTGACCGCCGGTCCGGTCATGAGCACCGGCGCAGCCAGCCCCTGCGACAGCGCCCACTCGATCGTGAGCCGGCCGCCGCGCGCCTGCACCTCGACGCGCTCTTCGAGCAAGCCCAGGCGGATGCCCGCCACCACGGCCGCGCAGGCGCCGGTGCCGCAGGCCAGCGTCTCGCCGGAGCCGCGCTCGTAGACGCGTAGCCTGACGCTGCCGCGGTCGACGACCTGCAGGAAGCCGGCATTGACGCGCCTGGGGAAGGTCTTGTGATGCTCGATCAGCGGCCCCCAGTCGGACACCGGCGCCGCATCGACGTCGTCGACCAGCAGCACCGCGTGCGGATTGCCCATCGAGACCACCGCGACCGGTGCCGTGGCCGCTCCGGCTGGCAGGTCCAGCGCCAGCGGCCAGGTCTGCCAGCTGCCAGTGGCTACTGGCTGCAGCCCGGCCGGATCGAAGGGGACCTGGGGCAGGTCGAACACCGGCGCGCCCATGTCGACCGTGACACGGCCGTCCGGATTCAGGCGCAGCTCGATCGCGCCGCCATGGACCTTGACGCGCACGACATCCTTGTCGGTCAGGCCGCGTTCGTGGACATAGCGCACGAAGCAGCGCGCGCCGTTGCCGCAGTTCTCGACCTCGCCGCCGTCGGCATTGTGGATCACGTACTCGAAGTCGACCTCCGCGGTCGGCGCCGGGCGCACGGTCAGGATCTGGTCGGCGCCGACGCCGAAATGGCGGTCGGCCAGGAAGCGGTATTGGGCGGTGCTCAGGCCGAAACGGCCGCGCGTCTCGTCGAGCACGACGAAGTCGTTGCCCGCGCCCTGCATCTTGGTGAATGGGATACGCATGGGCGCATTATCGGGCCGGTCACGGCACGTTGCCAGCGCCCTTTGTCATCCCGTTTATCAGCGCGTGGCCTCGCCGACGAAGATCTCGACGCGGCGATTGCGCGCCCTGCCCTCCGCGGTCGCGTTGCTGGCGATCGGCTCGCGCTCGCCACGACCCTCGATGCTGATGCTGCCGGCCGGCACTCCGCGCGTGCTCAGGTAGTTGCGCACGCTGGCGGCACGGTTGTAGGAAAGCGGATCGTTGACCGCATCGCTGCCGACGTTGTCGGTGTGGCCGATGATGGTCACGCGCGCGTTCGGGTTGCCCTGCAGGCCGCGCGCGAAGTCGTCCAGGATCTGGCGGAAATTGGGCTTGATGTCGGCCCGGCCGCTGTCGAACGAGATGTCGCTCGGGATGTTGAGCTTGAGCTGGTTGTCTGCCGTCTGAGTGACCTCGACGCCGGTGCCGCGCGTGCTGGCTTCCATCTGGCGCTTCTGCTCTTCCATGCGCGAGGACCAGACATAGCCACCGAGCGCGCCAGCTGCGGCGCCGACCGCGGCACCGCGCACCGCGCCCTTGGTGCCGCTGCCGGTGATGGCGCCGAGCACGGCGCCGGTGGCAGCGCCGATCGCGGCGCCCTTGCCGGTGCCGCTCTTCTGCTCCTCGCTCATGTTGGCGCAGCCGGACAGGATGACGGTGCCGGCGAGTGCGGCAATCAGGATGTTTCGCTTCATGTATACCCCCTGGAAATCGGTTGGATGACTTACGAGGAAAAGTGTAGACCCAAAGCCGCAACCTGGCCAGCCAGATCGGCATCGGCTGCGCAGGCCCTTACCATAAGGCCTGCCAAGCCCAAGTCGACTGACAATTGCCCGCCCAGATGCCACGCCAGACCCAGCTCCTCCACCCTCCTTTTGTTCCTGCGCCGACGCGCGCAGCCGCCACCCTGCTGCTGCTGCGCGATGGCGCCGAGGGTCTCGAAGTGCTGCTGACGCGCCGCTCGGCCACTGCGCGCTTCGCGCCCGGCGCCTATGTGTTCCCGGGCGGCGCCATCGATGCCGAGGACGCGCAGTGCCACGCCCAGGCGAGCCGCCGGGCTGGCCAGGACGATGATCAGCTCACCCATGCGATCGCGGCCATCCGCGAGAGCTTCGAGGAGCTCGGCCTGCTGCTGGCGCGCCACGCCGACGGCCGCTGGGCGGACCGGCACGACATCGCGGCGCTGGACCGCCAGGCTCCTTTCCTGGCGCAATGCGAGGCGCGCGGCCTGACGCTGGCGGCCGACCAGGTCTACTGGCTGGCGCACTGGATCACCGACCGCGACCTGCCGATCCGCTTCGACGTGCCCTTCATGGTCGCGCGCATGCCGGATGGGCAGCAGCCGGAGGCCGACGGCACCGAGCAGTTCGAGCCGGTCTGGCTGCGCCCCCGTGACGCGCTGGCACGCCACGCCGCCGGCGAGCTGCACCTGATCCACCCGACGATCAAGACGCTGGAATGGCTGGACCGCCACGCCAGCGTCGACGAGGTGCTCGCACTCAGCGCGACCAGCGAGCAGCCGCTGTGGACCAGCTGCCCGCGCGGCGCCTGGCTCGGCGGCCGCAAGGTCTCGGTGATGGAGCACGAGCCGGCCTTCGGCGAGCTCGAGCTATGCTGCCCCGACGGCCAGGCACTGCACCACCTGGACTGGCAGAGCGACCATGCGGTCGGGCTGCTGCGCAACGTCCAGCGTCTGACCGCGCCGAATCCGGGCTTCATGACCGGGCCCGGCACCAACAGCTACCTGGTCGGAGACCCGTCCACCGGCCATGTCGCGATCGACCCGGGACCGGACGAGCCAGCCCACCTCGAGCGGCTCTGGCGCGCGGCCGGAGGCGACATCCGCGCCATCGTCTGCACCCACTCGCACCCCGACCATTCCCCCGGCGCCACCAGGCTGCAGGCGCTGGTCGAACAGGCAGGCCGCTCGCGCCCGACTATCCTCGGTCTTGCCAGCGGCCCGAACTCGCGCCACGACAGCCGCTTCAAGCCCGAGCGCGAGCTGGCCGACGGCGAGCAGATCGTGCTGCGCAACGCGGCGGGCGAGGACCTGCACCAGCTGCGCGTGCTGCACACGCCGGGCCACGCCGCCAACCACCTCTGCCTGCTGCTGGAGGAGGATGGCCTGCTGTTCAGCGGCGACCATGTGCTCAACGGCAGCACCACCGTGGTCGCGCCGCCCGACGGCAACATGGTCGACTATCTGGATTCGCTCGAACGCCTGCTGGCGGCCTGCGAGGAATTCAGCATCGGCTTCATCCTGCCGGCGCATGGCCATGTGCTGGGCTGCGCGCCGCAGGCGATCAGCAGGCTCAAGGCGCACCGTCTCGCGCGCGAGGCCAAGGTCGCCGCCGCGATGCGCGCCCTGCCCGAGGGCACGCCCGACGACTGGGTCCGGCTGGCCTACGACGACACGCCCGAGCGGCTCTGGCCGGTGGCCAGGCTGTCGCTGCTGGCGCATGTGCAAAGAATCGAGAGCCTGGGAGGCTTCAATGTCTGAACCGTATCAAAAATCCGAAGGCGAACGCCTCGCCAAGCGCGTCGCCGCGATGCGCGGCTGCTCGCGCGCCGAAGCCGAGCGACTGATCGAGGCCGGCCGGGTCCGCGTCGACGGTGTGGTGGCCGACGATCCGGCACGCCGCGTGCGCGACGAGGCGATCGAGGTCGAACCCGGCAGCCTGGCCGAGCCGCTGCTGCCGGTCACCCTGGTCTGGCACAAGCCGGCTGGCGTCGCGCTGGCCGAGGGCCAGCCGCTGGCGGAGCTGCTGCCCGCCGCCGAGGGCCTGAGCCCCTGGCAGCTGCGCCAGCTGCGCTGCGCCAGCCCGATGCCGGCCGCCTGCAGCGGCCTGGCGGTGTTCGCGCAGAGCCCGGGCGTGCAGCGCAAGCTGCGCGAGGATGCGCTGCTGCTGGAGCACGAATGGATGCTGGACCTGGCGAGAGCCGTACCGACCGCCAGGCTCGAAGCCCTGGAGCAGGACGTGGATCGGCTGGCGCCAGGACCGCGCACGCCTTACCTCAAGCTCAGCGTCGGCAGCCGCAGCGAAGAACGCACTAGGCTGCGGCTTGCGCTCAAGGGCTACCTGCCCGGCCTGATGCCGCAATGGCTGGCGCAAGCCGGCCTCAAGCCGCAAGCCCTGCAGCGCCTGCGCCTGGGCCGGGTCGCGCTGGGGCAGGTGGAAGCCGGAGCCTGGCGCCTGCTCGGGCTGCACGAGCGCTTCTGAAAATCACCGAACACCCCTGCCCGAGGCTGCCCGGAGCAGGTCGC
>JBDLTM010000190.1:0-4699 GCA_039805805.1 Pseudomonadota bacterium
ATGGTTCGGCCACCCAGGACGTGGACGGCGACCGCGCCGACAGCACCGACGACTACGGCCCGGCGATCGAGTACTGGGACGGCGACAGCTGGGAGACCTACACCGGCACGCCGGTGGCGATCCCCGCTGGCTCGACCACCTTGCTGGTGCGCACGGCCATCGTGGCGGACACGCTCGACGAGGGCGACCACGGCTTCACGCTGAAGGCGACCAATACCGGCGGCACCTCGGGCGTGGGCACGGCCACCATCGATGACCACGGCGGTGGCGTCAAGTTCCCCGACACCGCCCCGACCGGTCCGAGCAACGGCCAGTACACCCCGCCGAGCAACACCACCGACCTGGACGACGACCGCCCCCTGACGGTCAACGACATCCGCGTCAACGAGGGCTCGCCCTTTGCCGTGTTCACCGTCACCGGTGCGTCCGGCCAGCTGGTCTCCCTCGCGCTGACCGATAGCTCGGCCACCCAGGACGTGGACGGCGACCGTGCCGACAGCACCGACGACTACGGCCCGGCGATCGAGTACTGGGACGGCAACAGCTGGGAGACCTACACCGGCACGCCGGTGGCGATCCCCGCTGGCTCGACCACCTTGCTGGTGCGCACGGCCATCGTGGCCGACACGCTCGACGAGGGCGACCACGGCTTCACCCTGAAGGCGACCAACACCGGCGGTAGCTCGGGCGTGGGTACGGCCACCATCGATGACCACGGCGGTGGCGTCAAGTTCCCCGACGCCAACCCCAGCGGTCCGACCAACGGCCAGTACACCCCGCCGAGCAACACCACCGACCTGGACGACGACCGCCCGATCAAGCTCAGTGACGTCACGGTCAACGAGGCGTCGCCCTACGCGGTCTTCCGCGTCGAGGCCTCGTCCTTCCAGAAGTTCTCCCTGGCGCTGTCTGACGGCGCGGTCGGGTTTGCAGCCGGCAAACCCACCGCGAATGCCGGCATCGACTACCTCAACTCGATCCAGACCTACGACGGCAAGGTCTGGGTGGATTACGTCCCGGACAGCCTGGTCTCGGTGCCGGACGGCGGCAGCGTGCTGCTGGTGCGCGTTCCCATCCTCAATGACGACGTCTATGAGGATGCCCATGCCTTCACGCTCACGGCGACCCTGCCTGGCCAGGTCCCCGTCACGGCCAAGGGCATCATCGGAGACTTCGGCACCGGTGCCATCTTCAATGACAGTGGCGCCGAGAACCGGACGGCTCCCAAGGACGACGACCGCGGCATCAAGATCGACAGCCCCATCGTCAACGAGAACTCAGACTTCGTCGTGTTCACGCTCAAGGGTCAGCCTGGCCCGCTCCAGCTGGAGCTGCCCGTTTTCTACGAGACGGACGAGCCGTTGGCCGAGATCGACAAGGCCACGAGCAACATCGAGTTCTGGAACGGCATCAGCTGGCAGACCTACACGACAGGCGCCACGATTCCCGACAGCGGCGAATTGCTGGTCCGGGTAGGCATCCAAATGGAGGACGACCGGGTCCGCGAGGGTTCCGAGCATTTCGCGCTGGTGGCCAGGCGCGATGGCGTCGCCTCCATGGGCGAGGCGTCGATCCGCGACGACGGTACCGGCGTGATCCACCAGTTCGCAGCCGACGGTTCCTTCAGCGGCAGCACGACCGTCGGGCTCGACGACGACTTCGACAAGGACGGCATCACGCCGACAACCGAGGAGGCGCTGGCCACGCTGGCGGCCTCGCAGGGCATAGGCGATGCGGCCAAGGGCGACCTCAACGGCGACGGCCTGCTCGACCAGGAGCAGAACGCCCTCGCGACCCTCGCCTGGACCACGAAGGAGTATTTCGACCAGGGCAACGACGGTACCTTGACCGACAGCAAGGCCATCATCTCGATCAGCGTCACGGATCCGGCCGACCCCGAGCGTGTCTCTGCGACGACCCAGCTGATCGGGATCGTGGTCGAGAAGTACGACGTCATCGACGCGTCGACCCAGGTCGATATCGCGGACGACGGCAGCCGCACCGTGACGCTGGCCGATGGCTTCAGCAAGGTGACCACGCCCTGGGACCCGATCCGCTTCGGGCTCGAAGGCATTGACAAGGACAACGACGGCAAGCCCGATGCAGGCCTGGCCGACATCGATGCCAGCCGCAGCGGCACCCAGGTCCGGCTCCTGATCGACGTGCGCGCCTCCGGCCTGCTCGCCGAGCAGGTCAACGGCTACATCAAGTATGTCTCGCAGGAGGTGATCAACAAGCTGGGCGACAAGCTGGTCGACCTCGACGGCAAGCCCATCACCCAGGCCGGCTGGTACGACTTCAAGCAGCGCGTCAAGGGTGGCGATGGCGCAAGCTTCATCTACAGCGCCGACGGCAAGAAGGTCGAGTTCATCGAGCTGATCATCACCGACAACGCCTTTGGCGACAACGACGCCGCAATCGACCGGATCTTCGACCCGGGCGTGCCGGTGCTGGTCCAGCCCTTCGAGCCTGCTCCGCAGCATTCCGAGCGCGAGGAGCCGGCCTACGTTCTGCCAGCAGCGCCCATGGAGTTCACTCCAGGTCCGCGCTTCGAGTATCTGCCGTTCGACTCCACGCTCTACTCGCTGGCGGCCGATGCCAGCCTGAAGCCGCAAGGTCTGATCGAGCGCAACACCTGGGGCTGGTCCGACCGGGACCGCGACTGGGACTTCGGCCGCTATCCGGCCTTCCATGCTGCGGATTCGACCTGGCAGGTGAGCGTCGTCGCCAGCGACCAGGCCAGCTTGCAGGTCTTCCGTGGCATGGGCGACCAGTTTGCCAAGGCGGCTACCGAGGGCAGCTTCGGCGTTCCGGCCGATGCCTTCGTCCACACCCAGGCCGGCATCGAGGTGACGCTGAGCGCCAAGCTGGCCGACGGTACCGATCTGCCGCGCTGGGTGCGCTTCGATGCGCGTGCGGGCAAGTTCAGCTTCGATCCTCCCGCGGACTTCCGCGGCGAGCTGCGCATCAAGCTGATAGCGCGCGATGCGCAGGGCCGCGAGGCGACCACGCTGTTCCGCTTCCATGTCGGGGACAATGCGCAGCCAGGCCGAATGGGGCTCAGCGCTCAACTGCGCGAAGCCTCGGTGCACAAGAGCGTGCAGCGTGCCGCCAGCCTGCCACCCCGATGATCGCGAGGAACTGAAAACCTTTGACCCAGTCTAGCCAAACCGCCGGGGCAGGAGCCGCCCCGGCTTCCAACCCGCTTTTCACCCTGCTCGAGCTCTCGCGCCGGGTTCGACAGGCCGGCACGCCGGCCGAGCTGCGCTTCCTGCTCGTCAACGACAGCCACGCGCTGGCCGCCTACCGGCAGGCCGGCTTTTGGCTGGCCGATGGCGGGCTGCAAGCCCTCTCAGGCGTGGTGCACCCCGATGCCAATGCACCCTATGCGCAGTGGCTCAGCCGGGTCTGCGCCGAGCTGTCCCGGTCGCAGACCCAACCAGCCTCGGTGACCGCCGCCGACCTGCCGCAGGAGCTGGCGGCCGAATGGTCGGAGTGGCTGCCGGCCTGCGCGCTGTGGCTGCCCCTGGCCCAGTCCGTCCCCACTGCGGCGCCAGTCCGGCAGGAGCCTCCTTCGCGTGATCCCGGCAGGGAAGGCACGGCGTCGACAGGCTCAGCCGGCGGCCTCCTGCTCGCTCGCGAACTGCCATTCGGTCCGCAGGAAACCGCCCTGCTGGCCGAGTGGATCGACGTCTGGGCCCACGCCTGGCGCCTGCAGCAGCGTCCCATGACCTGGTCGGTCCGCAACTGGCACAGTCGTCTGACCCGGACCTTCAGGCCTGACCCCGGAAAGCCCATCTGGCAGCAGGCCCGCATGCGCTGGGCCGCCGCCATCCTGGTGCTGGCCTGCCTGCCGGTGCGCCTGACCGTGCTGGCGCCTGGCGAGCTCGTGCCATCGCATCCGGTCGTCATCCGTGCTCCGCTCGACGGCGTGGTCGACACCTTCCACGTCCAGCCCAACCGGATCGTCAAGAAGGACCAGCCCCTGTTCGGCTTTGACGAGGCCTTGATCAGCAGCAAGCTCGAAGTCGCCGAGCAGAGCCTGGCGACCGCCGAGACCGAGTACCGCCAGACCACGCAGCAGGCGCTGGTCGATCCCAAGTACCGGACCCAGCTCGCACTCCTGACCGGCAAGATCGAGGAAAGGCGGGCCGAGGCCGACTTCCTGCGCGGTCAGCTGCAGCGCGCCCGCGTGCTGGCCCCGCAGGATGGCGTGGCGCTGTTCGATGACCCGAGCGAATGGATAGGCAAGCCCGTCAGCGTGGGCGAGCGCATCATGCGCATCGCCGCCGCCGACGACAGCGAGGTCGAGGCCTGGCTGCCGCTGGCCGATGCCATCGCGCTCGAGCCGGGCGCCGAGGTCAAGCTCTACCTCAATGCCAGCCCGATGTCGCCTGTCTCGGCCCGGGTTCGCTACATGGCGCACGACGCGGTGCAGCGCCCCGACGGCAGCTACGCCTACCGCGTGCGCGCCAGCCTCGACGAGCCGACCCGGCACCGGGTCGGACTGAAGGGGACTGCCAAGCTGCACGGGGGCTGGGTACCGCTGTCCTACTGGGTGATGCGCCGTCCGATCGCTGCACTGCGCAGCACGCTGGGGTTCTGAGCATGTCGACCACGACGCCCCAGGCAAGCCGGCTGCCACGGCTGCGCGAGGAGCTCGACCTGCTGCCCGGTCCGCACCTGGACGACGGCCAGC
>JBDLTM010000191.1:0-4658 GCA_039805805.1 Pseudomonadota bacterium
CGGATGTGATCATGATCGGCGAAATGCGCGACGAGGAGACCGCGCGCATCGCGATCGAGGCCTCGCTGACCGGCCACCTGGTGCTGTCGACGCTGCACACCAACTCGGCGCCCGAGAGCATCGCGCGCCTGCTCGAGATCGGGCTCGATCCCTTCAACTTCTCCGACTCGCTGCTGGGCATCCTGGCGCAGCGCCTGGTGCGCCGCCTGTGCCCGAATTGCGTCGAGAGCCGGCCGGCCAGCGGCGACGAGGTCGAGGCGCTGGCGCATCAGTACCTCGAAAGCAGCGAGCAGCGCTATGGTGACCGTGAGGTCGCGGCGCTGGTCGAGCGCTGGTCCAAGGACTACGGCCGGCCCGACGCCGGCGGCCAGCGCCGGCTCTTCACCCATTTCCGCCATGGCTGCGAGGCCTGCGAGCAGCGCGGCTACAAGGGTCGCATGGGCATCTACGAGCTCATGCTCAGCGACGACCCGATCCGGCACCAGATCCGCCAGCGCGCCTCGGCCGGCGAGATCCGCCAGTCGGCGCTGGCCGCCGGCATGAACACGCTGCGCCAGGACGGCATCGAGAAGGTGGTCGCCGGCCTGACCGACCTGAGCGAGGTGATCGCCGCGACCAATCTGTAGGCCACGCTTGCCTACAATCGCGTCCATGCTGCAATACCTCACGATACCCGTCACGCCCTTCCAGCAGAACTGCTCGCTCGTCTGGTGCGACCAGACGCTGGAGGCGGCCGTGATCGATCCGGGCGGCGACCTCGACCGCGTGCTGGCCGAGGTCGATCGCCTCGGGATCAAGCTGGGCCAGATCTGGCTCACGCACGCGCACATCGACCATGCCGGCGGCACCGCCGAGCTGGCCCGTCGCCTGGGCCTGCCCATCATCGGCCCGCACGAGGGCGACCAGTACTGGATCGACGGCCTGCCGATGCAGAGCGTCAAGTTCGGCTTTCCGCCGGCCGGCCACTTCACGCCGACGCGCTGGCTGCATGACGGCGACTCGCTGCAGCTGGGCAACAGCCAGGTCAGCGTGCGCCATTGCCCGGGCCATACGCCGGGTCACGTGGTGTTCCATTCGGCCGAGGCCCAGCGCGCCTTCGTCGGCGACGTGCTGTTCGCCGGCAGCATCGGTCGCACCGACTTCCCCGGCGGCGACTACGACCAGCTGATCGCCAGCATCACGCAGCGCCTGTGGCCGATGGGCAACGACACCGTCTTCATTCCCGGCCATGGACCCGAGAGCAGCTTCGGCCGCGAGCGCCGCATGAATCCCTATGTCCAGGGCACCTGAGCCCGCTCAGCCGCGCGCGCGCTCGTAGAGCGGCTGGACCTTGGGGATGTTCTGCTGCAGCTCCTCGATCCGGTTCGGTCCGCTCGGATGGGTCGACAGGAAGGCCGGGCCCCCGCCGCCATTGGCCGCCATCATCTTGCGCCAGAGCATGACGCTCGCCTGCGGGTCGAAGGCGCCGCGCGCGGCCAGCTCCAGCCCGACCAGGTCGGCCTCGGTCTCGTCGTCGCGGCTGTACTTGAGGCTGAGCAGCTGGGTGCCGAGGTCTGCTGCCACCTCGCCGAGCTCGCCCAGGCCGAGCAGGCGAGCGCCCAGCGACAGCCCCAGGCTGGTGGCCTGCGTCTTGGCCAGCCGCTCGCGCGCGTGCTCGCGCAGCGCGTGCGCCATCTCGTGGCCCATGATCATGGCGGCCTCGTCCTGCCCCAGCTTGAGCTTGTCGAGGATGCCGGTGAAGAAGACGATCTTGCCGCCCGGCATGCAGAAGGCGTTGAGCTGCGAGCTGCCGATCAGGTTCACCTCCCATTGCCAGTCGCGCGAGCGGCCGTTCCAGGGCGCGGCGTGCGGAATCAGGCGGCGCGCGATCGCCCGCAGCGCCTGCAGCTGGGGGTGGCTCTCCGGCGCCAGCGCACCCTTGGCACGCGCCTGCTCGATCATCTGGGCGTACTGCTGGCGCGCCGCTCCCTCGAGTTGCTCTGCCGGCACCAGGGTGCGGATCGCCGAGGACTTGCCGACGTCGACCTGCGCCAGCGTGGCGCTGCTGCCCAGACCGGCGATGCCGGCCGTGCCGGCCAGCAGGAAGCCGCGCCGCGGCAGCCAGCGCTGCGCAGGTGTCGGCAGCGCAGGGGAATGATGATGGGAAAGGGCGGATTTTGCCTCGCAGAGCCAGCACATATGGCCCAATAATAGACAAAAGCCCGCGGCTTGCGTGGCGCTTCACCTGCATTTCCCCTCCATGCCATCCCAGTCATCACTTCCCGAGCCCGGTGTCGCCGGCTCGCCGGCCGCCCCTGCTCCGTCCTGGCGCGAGACGTTGCGCGTCTACCTCGAGCCCGCCTGCCTGCGCCTGTTCGCGCTCGGCTTCGCGGCCGGCCTGCCGCTGCTGCTGGTGCTGGGTACGCTGAGCTTTCGCCTGCGCGAGGCCGGCATCGACCGCGCCACCATCGGCTACCTGAGCTGGGTCGGCCTGGCCTACGGCTTCAAGTGGTGCTGGGCGCCGCTGGTCGACCGGCTGCCGCTGCCGGGATTGAGCCGGCGCCTGGGCCAGCGCCGCGCCTGGCTGCTGCTGTCGCAGTGCGCGGTCGCGGCCGGCCTGGCCGGAATGGCCTTGACCGACCCGCGCAACGACCTGGCGGGCATGGTGGGCTGGGCGCTGCTGGTGGCGTTTGCCTCGGCGACGCAGGACATCGCGCTCGACGCCTTCCGCATCGAGTCGGCCGCCGCCAGCCGCCAGGCGGCGCTGGCCGCCAGCTACCAGACCGGCTACCGGCTGGCGATGATCTGGGCTGGCGCCGGCGTGCTCTGGCTGGCCGCGCGCGCCGAGCTGCTGCCGGCGGCCGAAGCTGGCTACCAGCAGGCGGCCTGGCGCAGCGCCTACCTCGTGATGGCGGCCTCGATGGCGCTGGGGCTGCTGACGGTGCTGCTCTCGCCCGAGCCGGCGCGTCGTCCGGTCGCGCCGGCGCGCGACCTCGCGACCTGGCTGCGCGAGGCGCTGGTCGAGCCCTTCGCCGAGTTCCTGCGCCGCTATGGCGCGCAGGCGCTGCTGCTGCTGGCGCTGATCGGCGTCTACCGCATCAGCGACGTCGTCATGGGCATCATGGCCAACCCCTTCTACGTCGACATGGGCTACAGCAAGGACGAGGTCGCCGCCGTCACCAAGGTCTACGGCGTCATCATGACGCTGGCCGGCGCCTTTGCCGGCGGCGCGCTCGCGCTGCGCTGGGGCGTGATGCGGGTGCTGATGCTCGGCGCGCTGCTGAGCGCGGTCAGCAACCTGCTGTTCGCCTGGCTGGCCGGCCACGGCCATGACCTGGGCGCGCTGATCGCGGTGGTCGCCGCCGACAACCTCAGTTCCGGGATTGCCTCGGCGGCCTTCGTCGCCTACCTGTCGAGCCTGACCAACGTGAGCTATTCCGCCACGCAGTATGCGCTGTTCAGCTCGATGATGCTGCTCGCGCCCAAGTGGCTGGCGGGCTTCTCGGGGGTCTTTGTCGACGCCCATGGCTACGCGACCTTCTTCGTCGCGACCGCGCTGCTGGGCCTGCCGGTGCTGCTGCTGGTCTGGCTGGCCGGTAAGGTCAGAGTCAGGATTGTAGTGTAGGGGTTTACCCTTCCCTCCCCTAAACAGGGGATGTGCAGGCCCGTGTTGCGGGTGCACAATGCTGACTCAGTGCTGTCACACTTCTCGAGAACAATCAGCTTTGAACGTTGGCGCGAACACAACAAGCAGTAGTGCCGATCAGACCAGTTTCCCAACGACGTCCTCTAGGACTTCTCGCCGCCCTTCAGGGGCGGCTTTTTTTTGCCTGCAAGCCACTGGTCCAGCGCCATGCCGGCGCAATTGTCATGCATGACACCAGATTTGTCCTGCCTCCTTTGTCATGGACTATGGGGCTGATATAATGATAAAAAACGCATTGCATTCAGGGGGTGAGATGGCGAAAGTCAAGCACGGCAGGTTGGATACGGTCATCCGTGTCCTGGGATTCGGCTTGGACGGTCTGGGCTTGGCGCTGGTCCTGCTGATCGGCTACTTGATCGGTCTCCTGGGTTGAATGCCCAGGGCTATGGCGTAGTGGGCTGCCAGGCAGTCCCAGGCCGTCGCAGGGATGGGAGCACAATCGGGCTGTTCCTTGACCCTTGCCGCCGATGCGCCACCTCGCACAAACCAGCTCCAACCCTCCTTCCGGAGCCTCCCAGTCCAGTCCCCTGCGCTCAGACGCCGCCACGCTGCGCCGCCTGCTGCCCTATCTCTGGCAGTACCGCTGGCGTGTCATGCTGGCGCTGGCCTTCATGGTCGGCGCCAAGCTGGCCAACGTCGGCGTGCCGCTGCTGCTCAAGGAACTGGTCGACGCGCTGACGCCGCGCACCGGGCTGGCGCCGGGCCAGGCCGCGCTGCTGGTGGTGCCGCTGGGCCTCCTGCTGGCCTACGGCCTGCTGCGCTTCTGCACCAGCCTGTTCACCGAGCTGCGCGAACTGATCTTCGCCAAGGCGACCGAGGGCGCGACGCGATCGATCGCGCTGCAGGTGTTCGGCCACCTGCACGGCCTGAGCCTGCGCTTCCACCTCGAGCGCCAGACTGGCGGCATGACGCGCGACGTCGAGCGCGGCACCCGCGGCGTGCAGTCGCTGATCTCGTACTCGCTCTACAGCAT
>JBDLTM010000192.1:0-4648 GCA_039805805.1 Pseudomonadota bacterium
GTGGCGCTGAGTAGAATGTGAGTCGATATTCCAAACTCTCGAGACTTCGCCCATGAAACCCATCACCGGCAGCATCGTCGCCCTGGTCACCCCGATGCACGAAGACGGCAGCGTCGATTACGCTGCCTTGCGCAAGCTGATCGACTGGCATATCGCCGAAGGCACGGACTGCATCGGCGTGGTCGGCACCACCGGCGAATCCCCGACCGTCAGCGTCGAGGAGCATTGCGAGATCATCCGCGTCGCGGTCGAGCAGGCCGCCAAGCGGGTGCCGATCCTGGCCGGCTGCGGCGCCAATTCGACCGCCGAGGCGATCGAGCTGGCCAAGTTCGCGCAGAAAGTCGGCGCCGACTGCCAGCTGCAGGTCGTGCCCTACTACAACAAGCCGACCCAGGAAGGGCAGTACCAGCACTTCAAGGCGATCGCCGAGGCCACTGGCGACCTGCCCGTCATGCTCTACAACGTGCCGGGCCGCGCGGTGGCCGACCTGCAGCACGACACCGTGCTGCGCCTGGCTCAGGTCGACGGCATCTTCGGCATCAAGGAAGCCACGGGCAACCTCGAGCGCGCGCAGTGGCTGATCAAGGAAACCCCGGCCGACTTCGGCGTCTACTCCGGCGACGATGCCACCGCCGTCGGCCTGATGCTGATGGGCGGCCAGGGCAACGTCAGCGTGACCGCCAACATCGCGCCGCGCCAGATGCACGAGCTCTGCGTGGCCGCGCTGGCGGGCGACGTCAAGCGCGCGATGGCGATCCAGATGCAGCTGCTCCCGGTGCACAAGCAGCTCTTCGTCGAGGCCAATCCGATTCCGCTCAAGTGGGCGATGCAGCGCATGGGCCTGTGCAGCGGCACGATGCGCCTGCCCATGACCCCACTTTCGGCTGGCTACGAGCCCGTTGTCGAGGCAGCCCTGCGCGCTGCCGGACTGCTCTGAGCCCTCCTCCATCCCACGCGCCGCACGAATTGTCGCCCCTCATGATCAAGAAGCTGTCCCAGCGCCGCCCGGCGCATAGTCCCGTCCTCGCCAGCGCGCGCTGGTCCGTCATCGGCCTCGCGGTCGTGGCGGCCAGCGCCTGCTCGGTGCTGGAGGAAGACAAGGTCAACTACCGCAGCGCCCGCCCGGCCAGCACGCTGGAGGTGCCGCCCGACCTGACCCAGCTCAGCCGTGACGCGCGCTACGTGGCGCCGGCCGCCTCCGTCACCGCATCGAGCCTGCAGGCCCAGCAGCCGCTCGCCTCCGCGCCGACTGTCGTTCCGGCCGAGTCGAAGCTGCGCATCGAGCGCGCCGGCAGCCAGCGCTGGCTGGTGGTCGACCGCACGCCCGAACAGCTGTGGGAGCCGCTCAAGGCCTTCTGGCAGGACAACGGCTTCAACCTGGCGCTCGAGCAGCAGCAGCTCGGCATCATGGAGACCGAATGGGCCGAGAACCGCGCCAAGCTGCCGCAGGACATCATCCGTTCCACCCTGGGCAAGGTGCTCGACAGCCTCTATTCGACCGGCGAGCGCGACAAGTTCCGCACCCGCATCGAGCGCAGCGCGCAAGGCGGCAGCGAGATCTACATCAGCCATCGCGGCATGAACGAGATCTACACCAGCGACAAGAAAGATCAGACGGTCTGGCAGCCGCGCGCCTCCGACGTCGAACTCGAGGCCGAGTTCCTGCGCCGCCTGATGGTCAAGCTGGGCACGACGCCCGAGCAGGCCAAGACGGTGCTGGCAGCCGTCAGCCAGCCCCCTGCAGGCAAGCTCGCAACGGTCGACGGCCAGCCCGCGCTGCAGGTCGGCGAAGGCTTCGACCGCGTCTGGCGCCGCGTCGGCCTGGCACTCGACCGCACCGGCTTCACGGTCGAGGACCGTGACCGCTCCCAGGGCCTGTACTACGTTCGCTATGTGCCGTCAGAAGTCCAGGGCGGCCAGAAGCCTGGCTTCTTCTCCGGCCTGTTCGGCGGCAGCAAGGCCAAGGAAGCCACGCCACAGCGCTATCGCGTCAAGATCAACAGCAATGCCGCCCAGAGCACCGTCAGCGTGCTCGACGCCCAGGGCCAGCCCGATGCCTCGCCCAACGGCAGCAGGATCCTGCAACTGCTGGCCGACGAGCTGAAGTAATCCGGCAGCTTCTTCTGCATCTCAACGGCCCCTTTTCAGGGGCCGTTTTCATTTCCTCGCCCGTTCAGTCCTGATCCAGGCGAAAAAAAACCGCCTTGCGGCGGTTTCTTGCTCGAGACAGAAGGGATTACTTCTTCTCTTCGGCAGCCGGAGCGGCAGCGGCAGGAGCGGCGGCCGGAGCAGCAGCCGGAGCGGCTTCAGCAGGAGCAGCAGCCGGGGCGGCCGGAGCAGCAGCCGGGGCGGGAGCCGGAGCCGGAGCAGCTTCTTCCTTCTTGCCGCAAGCGGACAGAGCAGCAGCGGCCATCAGAGCAGCGATAACGAGAGTCTTGTTCATGTTCGGTCCAAAAAAAATCAATCAGGACGGTTGTTCAATTCAACCGGCGCCACCATCCCGAAATGGCGCTCGGCGAAACTTTCGCGACACTGACAGCCGGCTGTCATTTCGCTAGTTCGTTTTGGATCATATCGCCAAAACAAGGAAGGGTTAACCATGACGCCCATTTTTTTGTAGCGAATTGTCAACAAAGGCGGGGACGTCGGCGTGAGTCGCCAGGAGGCGTCAAGCCGACTCGGCATGCAGCCAGCCGGAGACGAACCATTCTCCCAGCAATGCCCTGGCGCCCTTGCTGGCCGAGCGCACGCTGCGCGCATCGAGCCGGCGCTCGTCCGCCAGGCGGCGCATCAGCTCGGCGTCCTTGCCCGCCGCGCGATAGGCCTCGCCATTGATGAAAATATGATAATCGTCGTACATCATGCGGCTGCGGCGATCGAGCAGGATCGCGTCGGGCTCCCAGTCGGCCTCGGGCTCCTCGAACCAGACCTTGGGCTTGGGCTCGGTCATGACCTCGCCGAGCGCGCGGGCCATGTCCTCGGGCTGCTCGAGCAGGCGGCGCAGCGCGTCGGCGGTGAACTCCTGCAGGCCAGCAGGGATCCGGCCAGGATGCTGCGTCGCGGGCTGGGCCGGATCGCGGTAGAGCGTCTCGTCCTCGTGGTCGTCCGCCAGGCGCTGCGCGATCTCGCCGGCGAGTCCGCCACGCTGCGGCACCCGAAAACCCATCGAATAGGTCATGCATTCGCCCTCGACCGCCACGCCGTCATGGGCGTACTTGGGCGGCAGATAGAGCATGTCGCCGGGCTCGCAGATGAACTCCTCCTCGGCCTCGAAATGCGTCAGGATCTTGAGGGGAACGCCTTCCTCGAGGCTCAGGTTCTTCTGGCGCCCGATGCGCCAGCGTCGCTTGCCCTGCGCCTGGATCAGGAAGACGTCATAACTGTCGAAATGGGGACCGACGCCGCCATGCTCGCTGGCCCAGGAAATCATCAGGTCGTCGAGCCGCGCATCGGGCAGGAAGCGGAAAGACTGCATCAGCGCGTGCGCGCCATCGTGGTGCAGGTCGACGCCCTGCACCAGCAGCGTCCAGTTTGGCTGCTTGAAGGCCGGGAAAGCCGACTTGGCGAAGGGGCCGTGCCTGAGCGTCCAGCCGGATCCGGGCTTTTGCACGATCAGGCGCGACTCGACATCGTCCCGGCCCGAAAGCGCGAACAGCTCGGCACGCGACAGCAGCGCCTGGAATCCTGGGAAGGCCCCCTTGATCAGCAAGGGCTTCTTTTGCCAATGCCGGCGCATGAACTGGGCCGGCGTCAGTCCGCCAAGCATGGCAAGCGGCTGGTCCGGGGCGGGAGGCAGGGGGAATTGGTCAGCGATCATGGGACAATTGTGCGATGAAAATCACTCCACATTGCGTCGTGGCGCTGACCTGGACGCTCAAAGACACCCTGGGCGAAGTCCTCGACGAACTCGAGGAGCCGATCGAGTTCCTGGTCGGCGGCGACGACCTGCTGGCCAAGATCGAGGAACAGCTGCAGGGCCTCGAGCCCGGCGCCGAGCTCGATCTGCACCTCGAGCCCGAGGACGCCTTCGGCGACTTCGACGAGAACAAGCTGTTCCTGGAGCCTAGATCGGCCTTCCCCGAGCAGCTCGAGGAAGGCATGGCCTTCGAGGGCCTGCCCGAGGGTTGCCACCCGGATGCGCCGCGCGACCAGGTCTACTTCGTCAGCGAGATCTATCCCGAGCATGTGGTGCTCGATGCCAACCATCCGCTGGCCGGCATCGCGCTGCGCCTATCGCTCAAGGTGCACGAGGTGCGCGAGGCGTATGCGGAGGAGATCGGCCAGGGTACGCTGGGCTCGGGCTTCTTCCGCCTCGGCGGCAAGGGGAGCGAGGGCAAGCCGCCCGTCGACGGCGACGGCCAAACCCTGCACTGAAAGGCTCAGCCGCGACCGGTCGAGCCGTAGCCGCCTGCGCCGCGCTCGGTCGTGGCGCCGAAGTCGTCCACCAGGTTGAAGCGGGCCTGCAGCACGGGCACGATCACCAGCTGCGCGATGCGCTCCATCGGCGCGATCGTGAAAGGCTGGTCACTGCGGTTCCAGGCGCTCACCATGAGCTGGCCCTGGTAGTCGCTGTCGATCAGCCCGACCAGGTTGCCCAGCACGATGCCATGCTTGTGGCCGAGGCCCGAACGCGGCAGGATCAGCGCGG
>JBDLTM010000193.1:0-4635 GCA_039805805.1 Pseudomonadota bacterium
ATGGCCTACAGCCCCAAGACCGGTCTGTTCTACGTGCCGTCCAACGAATGGGGCATGGAGATCTGGAACGAGCCGATCACCTACAAGAAGGGCGCTGCCTACCTGGGCGCGGGCTTCACGATCAAGCCGCTCTATGACGACTACATCGGCGCGCTGCGCGCGGTCAACCCCAAGACCGGCAAGATCGAGTGGGAAGTCAAGAACGAGGCCCCGCTTTGGGGTGGCGTCCTGACCACCGCGGGCGACCTGGTGTTCTGGGGCACGCCCGAGGGCTACCTGAAGGCGGCTGACGCCAAGACCGGCAAGGTGGTCTGGCAGTTCCAGACCGGCTCGGGCATCGTCGCGCCCCCCATCACCTGGAAGCAGGATGGCGAGCAGTACGTGACCGTGGTCTCGGGCTGGGGCGGCGCAGTCCCGTTGTGGGGCGGCGAAGTGGCCAAGAAGGTCAACTTCCTCGAGCAGGGCGGCTCGGTCTGGACCTTCAAGCTGATGAAGTGATCCGATGCGGAGCCTGATCACCATCATGGCACTCGGGGGCGCCGCGCTGGCGGCGCCCTCGCTCAGAGCCGACGACCGTCCGTTTCTGCGCACCGCGACTGCGGTGGTCGAGGACGACGACGAGCGCGTGTTCGAGTTCTCGGCGACGGGGCTGTCGCATCGCCACGGTGACGGACTGTCGCTGCAAGGCGGCTACAGTTTCTCGCCGACGCTGTCGATCGAGGGCGAACTCGGTCTGAGCCGTGATCGCGCCGAGGGCAGCAAGGGCTGGGAAGCCGGCATCGGCGTCTGGCAAGCCTGGATCGACCCGGCCCGCGAAGGCTGGGGCCTGGCCGGCAAGCTTGGCGCGGAATGGGACCGCGACGCCGCCGGTGAACCGCAGCAGCGCACGCTGCGCGGTGTCATCGCGGCTTCGCTGCCGCTGTCGAGCAAGCAGGTCTGGCTGCACGCCAACGCGGGCGTCGAGCAGCGCGAAGGCGAAGGCCGGGCTGGCATCTGGTCGCTCGCGCTGCAAGGCGAACTCGATCGCCGCTGGGCCTTGTTCGGCGAAATCGCCAGCAGCAGCCGGCGCGACGAACTCGCTCAGGTCGGCGTGCGCCACTGGTTCAAGCGCGGCAAGCTGGCGCTCGATCTGGCGATCGGGCTCGAGCGCATCGCTGACGACAGGAGAGGCTTCGTGGCCGCCGGGCTGGCGTTTTACGACCTCGACCTGCACTGGTAAAGAGATGGCAGCGGCAACGTGCCGCTGCCATACGATTAGGAGACAACATGTTCAAGTACCACGGCCGCCTGGCGATCGGATCGATGCTGCTGCTTTGCGCCGGCATCGCGCAAGCCACGCCTGACCAGTCCAGCTTCCTGCCCGTGATGCAGGCCAACGGCTGCACATCCTGCCACGCGCTCAACGAGAAGGTCGTCGGCCCGGCCTTCAAGAGCGTCGCGGCCAAATACGCCGGCGACAAGGACGCCGCAGCCGCGCTGATGCAAAGCATCCAGAACGGCTCGCGCGGCAAATGGGGCCGGGTGCCGATGCCGCCGCATGCCAGCCTGTCTCAGGCAGAACTCAAGGAGATTGCAACCTGGGTGATGGCACTGAAGCCTTGAGGGGCTGCAGGGATGGGCCCCCATTTGCCGCGCGCAATATGATGGGGGCTCCACAACCTTGCCGGCGCAGCCGCCAGACCAGACGACAGGAGACCTGACACATGAGCCACGGGACCGATCCGCATTTCGCCGAGCGCGTGCGCGCCAGCTTCGAGCGGCAGAACGCCATGCAGCTGATACAGGCCACGATCCCCGTGATCGAGCCTGGATTGACCGAGATCCACCTGCCGCACTGGCAGGGCGTCGAGCAGCAGCATGGATTCGTCCACGGCGGGGTGGTCGGCATGATCGCCGACTCCAGCGCCGGCTATGCGGCCATGACGGTGGTGCCAGCCGGCGCCTCGGTGCTGACGGTTGAATACAAGATGAACCTGATGGCGCCGGCCGACGGTGACAAGCTGATCGCGCGCGGCCGCGTCGTGCGGCCCGGGCGCACGCTGATCGTCACGCAGGCCGAGGTCTTCGCGCTCAAGGACGGCTGCGAGACACTATGCGCGCTGATGCAGCAGACCATCATGGTCATGCACGGCAAGAGCGAGAAATAAGGCCCGCTCACCGCAGCGCGTATCAGGTCATCAACCAGGGCCATGTCCGGGCTTCAGTCGGCCACGCGCAGCCGGCGCGATTCGCCATCGCATCGGAACACCATGGGTTTCGAGATCGGCTGCGGCACCTCGGCCCGGCGCACGATCTGCACCACTTTCTCGTGATCGGGTGACTTGGCGCAGACCGGGTCGGCCGCAGCCGCATCGCCGCTGAGCAGATAGGCCTGGCAGCGGCAGCCGCCGAAGTCCCTCGCCTTCTCGTCGCAGCTGCGGCAGGGCTCCCTCATCCAGTCATGGCCGCGGAAGGCGTTGAACGCGCCGCTGTCGCGCCAGATGCCGGCCAGTGGCTGGCTCCTGACGTTGGGCAGCTGCAGACCCGGCAGGTTGCCGGCGTTGTGGCAGGGCATCGCGGTGCCGTCGGGCGCGATCGACAGGAAGACCTTGCCCCAGCCGTTCATGCATGCCTTGGGGCGCTCCTCGAAGTAGTCGGGCACGACGAACAGCACGCGGCAGCGCTTGCCTATCTGCTCGCGGTAGCGATTGACAACCGCCTCGGCAGCCTCGAGCTCGGCGCGCGTGGGCAGCAGCTGCTCGCGATTCACGAGCGCCCAGCCGTAGTACTGGGTGTTGGCGAGCTCAAGGTATTCGGCGCCCAGCGCCAGTGCCATCTCGATGATCTTGTCGACATGCGGCAGGTTGTGCTTGTGCAGCACGCAGTTCATCACCATCGGCCAGTCGTGCGCCTTGATCAAGGCGGCGACGCGCTGCTTGAGCTCGAAGGTCCGGGTATGGGTCAGGAAGTCGTTGAGCTCTCGCGTCGAGTCCTGGAACGAGAGCTGCACATGGTCGAGCCCGGCGTCCTTGAGCGCGCGCGCACGCTGCTCGGTCAGGCCCACGCCCGAGGTGATCAGGTTGGTGTAGTAGCCGAGCCGGTGCGCCTCGGCGACGAGTTCCTCCAGGTCGTCGCGCAGCAGCGGCTCGCCGCCCGAGAAACCGAGCTGTGCGGCGCCCAGCGCGCGCGCCTGCGTCAGCACGTCGACCCACTCGCGCGTGGTCAGCTCGGGCTGGAAGCGCGTGTAGTCGGTCGGGTTGTAGCAGAAGACGCAGTGCAGCGGGCAGCGGTAGGTCAGCTCGGCGAGCAGCCACAGCGGCGGGCCGGGCGGTGCTGGGGGCTGGAGGGCTTCAGTCGATCCAGCCACGGCTCTGTCCTTCCTGCAGCAGGGCCACGACCTGGGGCCGGATGCCATAAATCTGGAACAGCGCCTGCAGCTCGGCGACGATGTCATCTATCTTGCGGCGACCGTCACAGCGGCGCAGGATCTCGGCCGCGCTCTGATTCAGCTGCACCATGCCCTCCGGATATAGCAGCACCCAGGCGTCCTGCGCGCTCTCGAACTGGAGCCGGAACAGGCGCGACAGGCGCGGGCATTGCGGCAGCGCGGGGGTGACGGGAATGACTGGCGTGAGGGCTTCAGTCATGGCGGCAGCCCTTCTCGATCGCATCGAGCATGCTCCAGAGCACGTCGAGCTTGAACTGCAGGATCTCGAGCGCGCGCTGCTGCGCCTCCCGGGTGGTGAAATGATCGAGCGTGACCTGCAGGCCGTGCTCGACGTCGCGCGTCGCCAGCGGGATGCGGCTGCGGAAATACTGCAGCCCGTCGGCCTCGATCCAGGGGTAATGACCGGGCCAGGTCGCGAGCCGGTCCTTGTGGATCTGCGGCGCGAACATCTCGGTCAGCGAGGAGCAGACCGCCTCCTGCCAGGGCGCCTGGCGCGCGAAATTCACATAGGCGTCGCAGGCGAAGCGCACGCCGGGCACCACATGCTCGAGCGACCAGAGCGCCTCGCGCGACAGGCCGACCGCCTCGCCCAGACGGGTCCAGGCCTCGATGCCACCCGCGCTCGAGCCCTCGTAGTCGCCGCAGCCGTCGTGGTCGAGGATGCGGTCGACCCACTTGCGCCGGTGCTCGCGGTCGGGCATGTTGGCGATAATGGCGGCGTCCTTGCGCGGGATGCAGATCTGGTAGTAGAAGCGGTTGGCGACCCAGCAGCGGATCTCGTCGGGCGTGCACTGGCCGCCGTTCAGGCGCAGGTTGAACGGGTGGTGGATATGGTAGCCGGCGCCCTTGGCGCGCAGCTGCTGCTCGAATTCGATCCGATCCCAGGCAAGGGCCTGTGCCGGCAGGGCTGCTGTCATAGTTCGATCTCCAGGCCGTCATGGGCCACTTGGATGCCGTGCTCGGCGAGCAGGGTGCGCTCGGGCGAGTCCTCGCGCAGGATGGGATTGGTGTTGTTGATGTGGATCAGCCACTTCTGCTTGGGCCCTGGCAGGCTGTCGAGCAGCGCGATCATGCCGTCCGGGCCGCTCTGCGGCAGATGGCCCATCTCGGCGGCCGGCTTGGCGGACAGGCCCAGGCGGATCATCTCGTCCTCGGTCCAGAAGGTGCCGTCGACCAGCAGCACGTCGGCCTGCTCCATCAGCGCGCGC
>JBDLTM010000194.1:0-4624 GCA_039805805.1 Pseudomonadota bacterium
TTCCCTTGCGGCCACCGACGTCATGGCCACCAGCCTGGCGCCCCCTGCCGTGGGCTGGCGGATACGCACCCGAACGGCGGTCAACGAACCCGTGGTCAGCCTGAGCCTGCGCGTCGGGTGCCAGGCTTCTCTCGGCCGCAGCTATGCCCTGCTGGCAGACCAGGACGAAAGTCCGGTCGTCGCCGTGGCCAGATTCCGGCAGGCGCACGCAGTCGAGTCCTCTTACAGGGATGCCAGCCATGGACTGGAGGCTGCGCCGGTCCAGCTGGCCAGGCCCCGCCCTCGTCCGCCAGGCGTGGAGCGCCTGCCCTCCAAGGTCAAGCCGGTCCCGGTTCAGGCCAGCTCCCCAGCGCAGCCGCCCGCGCCACCAGGGCGAGAACCCAGGCAGTCGGCCGACCAGGCGTGGCAGGGCCCCAGGCTTGAGCTCGAGCTGCTCGAGCATGGCTCGGGCATGGACAGCCGTGCAGCAGTCAATGGCCTGGCTGCTCCTGTGCCAGCCGTCGTCGCGGCTCCAGCCTATGCGGGCCAGAAACGGCCTAAGGCTGGCCATGCCGACGGCTCAGCCGCGCCGCAGCCTGGCAGCGAGCTCGAGGCATTGCGCGCCGAGCAGGTCCGAACCCGTGAGCAGATCGAGTCGCTGCAGGCCCGGCTGGCTCAGTCTCGCTGGCAGGATCCGGTGGTGCTCGTGCTGCTCGGGCTTTGCTCGGCCTCGCTGCTGGCACTGGCCTGGACGCTGCTCGGCAGCAGGCGCCAGCGCTGGGCCTGAAGACGGCTTGCGCCCGTTCAATGGCGCGGCAGCAGCGCCTCGGGATTGACGATATGGGTCGGCGTTCCGTGCAGGAAGTTGACCACGTTGTCGAATGCCGCCGAGAAGAAGTTCTCGTAGTTCGTCTGCTCGACATAGCCGATGTGAGGCGTGCAGACGCAGTTCTCCAGCCGCAGCAGCGCATGTCCCTGCAGTATCGGCTCCGACTCGAACACGTCGACTGCCGCCATGCCGGGGCGGCCACGGTTGAGCGCCGCGACCAGGACGTCGGGCTGGAGCAGTTCGGCACGCGAGGTGTTGACCAGAAGCGCGGTTGGCTTCATGAGCGAGAGATCCTCGAGCGAGATGCAGCCCTGGGTCTGCTCGCCCAGGCGCAGGTGCAGGCTGAGCACATCGCTGGTCGAGAACAGCTCGGCCTTGGAGCCGACGGTGGCGTAGCCGTCGGCGCGAGCCTGGGCGCGAGCCGACTCGCTGCCCCAGACCTGGACTTGCATGCCAAAGGCGCGGCCGTATCCGGCGACGATGCGGCCGATGCGCCCATAGCTCCAGATCCCCAGCGTCTTGCCGGCCAGCACCATGCCGAGCCCGAAGTTGCTCGGCATCGACGCCGATCTCAGGCCCGACTGCTGCCAGGCACCATGCTTGAGGTTGGAAACATATTGCGGAATGCGGCGCATCGCCGCCATGATCAGCGCCCAGGCCAGTTCGGCAGGCGCCACCGGCGAGCTCAGCCCCTCGGCAACGGCCACGCCGTGCTCGGTGCAGGCCGCCACGTCGATATGAGCGCCGACGCGGCCGGTCTGCGCGATCAGCTTGAGCCGGGGCAGCTTCTCGACCAGCTGGCGGCTGATCTGGGTACGTTCACGGATCAGCACCAGGATGTCGGCATCGCGCAGCCGCACCGACAGCTGGCCAACGCCCTTGACCGTGTTGGTGAACACCTTGGCGGTGTAGGGTTCGAGCTTGCTCGCGCATTGGAGCTTGCGCACTGCATCCTGATAGTCGTCGAGGATCACGATGTTCATGGGGTCTATTGTGCCGGCATCCAGCCTCGCTCCGGTGTCGTCCGTCATGGACTTCTCTTAATATGTGAAGATGAATCAACCCGATGCTGCTGGCGCCGCCGCGCCCGCGCTGGCGCCCTGGCGTCGAGATGCCTCCGTGATGGGCCTGGTCGGCCTGGCGCATGCCATGTCGCACTTCTCCCATCTGCTGCTGCCGGCCCTCTTTCCCTTCTTCCGGCAGGAGTTCGACCTGTCCTTTTCCGAGCTGGGCTGGCTGATGACCCTGTTCTTCACCGTCTCGGGGATCGGTCAGGCGCTGTCGGGCTTTGTCGTCGACCGCGTCGGCGCCAGGCCGGTCCTTTTCACCTCGCTGGCCCTCTTCATGGGGGCGACGCTCTCGGCTGGACTGGCCCAGGGCTACACGGGCCTGCTGCTCTCGGCGCTGCTGGCAGGGCTGGGCAACGCGCCCTTCCATCCGATCGACTTCTCGATCCTCAACCAGCGGGTTTCGCCGGTCCGGCTCGGCTATGCCTACAGCGTCCATGGGCTTTCGGGCAACCTGGGCTGGGCGCTCAGCACCGCCTTCCTGGTCGCGCTGGGCGCGAGCCAGGGCTGGAGAACGGCCTGCCTGGGGGCGCTGCTGCTCTATGTCCTGCTGTTGCTGGTCCTGCTCTGGCAGCGGGAGCTGCTGGCGACGCGGCCCGTCACGTCGCGCAGGCAGGAAGGCGGCCAGCATGAGCTGGCCTTCCTGCGCCTGCCGGTGGTGTGGTGGTGCTTCACTTTCTTCCTGCTCACCACCATCACGCTGGCTGCGGTGCATACCTACTCGGTCTCCATCCTGCAGGCCCTGCATGCAGCGAGCCTGCAGGCTGCGTCCGCCACCCTGACCGGATACATGCTCTGTGGCGCAGCCGGCATCCTGGTCGGCGGCTTCGTTGCGTCGCAGGCCCGGCGCAGCGAGGCGGTGGTGGCGACTTGCATGGGGGTCGGGGCGGTGCTGCTGCTGCTGTGCGCCAGCGGCTGGCTGGGAGCCATCGGTACGATGGTGACGCTGGCGATCACGGGGCTGGCCGTCGGGATCGGCGGGCCCAGCCGTGACATGATGATCCGGCGCGCCACTCCGGCCGGTGCGACCGGACGCGTCTACGGCACGGTCTATTCAGGGCTGGATTCGGGGCTGGCGCTCGGTCCGCTGCTGTTCGGCCTGCTGATGGATCGAGGCATGCATGCTGCCACCCTGGCTGGCGCAGGCATGGTGCTGATGCTGGCAGTGGCGGTGGCGCTGACAGTAGGCCGCCTCAGCCGACCTGCCGTGGCATGAGCGAGCCTGGCCGGGCATTAAAAAACCGACCAGCCAGGGGTCGGTTTGCAGTTCGAGAGCTTGTTCAGGCGGGAATCAGGACAGGTGCTCGTTGATCAGCTTGGTCATCTCGAACATCGAAACCTGCGGCTTCTTGAAGATGACCTTGAGCTTGTCGTCTGCATTGATGTTGCGACGGTTGGCGCTGTCCTGCAGGTTGTGCTTCTTGATGTATTCCCACACCTTCTTGGTGACTTCGGTACGCGGCAGAGCAGCAGCACCCACGATCGCTGCAAGGGCGGCGCTGGGCGTCATGGCCTTCATGAATGCGGGATTGGGCGCACGCTTGGCAGCAGGGGCTGCGGCAGCAGACTTGGCAGGGGCTTTCTTTGCAGTTGCCATAAGAGCAAATCCTTCTGGAAGTTGGTTCGGTCCCGGCGGCCAGCAGGCTGAGCCAGGATGAACGAATCCTAAACGCAAAGAGGGTCTTTTCCTAGCAGAGCAGGGGCGAAAACGGTTTTTTTTACCGCATCGGCCAGGGCCGGGAAGTGACGCAGACCAGGGCTGCTGCGTCCTGGTTCAGATCGGGGAGGGAGTGCGAGTAAGCGGCGGGAGCCAGGGTGGGGTGTCTGCCGCCGGACCGGACCGTCATCCTGAACATGGGGGTTCAGGGGGGCGAGGGCAACGCAGCCTCGGGTTCATCTGACGCGAGACGCTCGCACCAGCTGCGCAATGTACCAAGCCCGGGCTCAGAGAGCATTGGTTCAAGGAAATATAAAGCCCGGCAACGGCGACAGACGACTCCATTGTACGGGCAAATGGCGACATCGGTGCAGTCGCTGGCCCCGCCGCTTGATCGCCTGGATCAGGCCGGATGGTCGTTGGCAGCCAGTGCCTGGTCCAGGCGCTGCAGCAGTTCCGCCAGATGGCGCCGGCGCCCGGCGTCCAGAGACTGGCCCGGCTGGCTGACGAGTTCGTGAGCGATATTGATGCAGGCCAGTACCGCGATGCGGTCCCTCGACTTGATGCGGCCGCTGTCACGGATCGCGCACATGGTGCTGTCGACCTTGCTCACGGCCTCCATGAGCGAGACTTCACTGCCTGGCGGGCATGACAGCGTGTAGCTCTGGTCCATGATCTGGACTTCCAGCTTGCGGGAGGCAGGCGGCTGGATCATGCGTTGTCTCCTGGGAGGGGGGGTAGTTGGGTCAGCAGCGCGTCTATCCGCTCGGTGGCACTGGCCAGGCGCTGGGCGTAATCGTCCCGCTGCTGGCGCGACTGCTCCAGCTCCTGGTTCAGGGCGGCATGGCGCTGCATCAGTTCGGCATGGCGCTGCAGCAGTCGCTCGACGCGCTCGGCAATCTGGTCGATCTGTTGTTCGGGTGACATGCCGCTGATTCTAGGCCCGTAAGGGCAGAGGCAGCAAAGGCGGATAGAATCTTGGCATGTTGGTGCTCGCCGCAAGGTTCTCGCGCGGCGGTTCAACGGGAAGCTGGGGGAAGAAAGCCGTGCGGCCGACTTCTAACCAGCGCTGCCCCCGCAACGGTAAGCGGA
>JBDLTM010000195.1:0-4589 GCA_039805805.1 Pseudomonadota bacterium
CGCCAGCGTCGAGTAGGAATAGGCCAGGCTGCTGACCGAAGCGCGCTTGCCGGTCAGGACCTCGTTGCTCATGATGTTGGATGTATAGCTGGCATCCTTCTCGATCAGCGCGACGGAAAGTTCGTTGCGGCTCCAGAGCCTGAGGTACTTGGCGGCCGTCGCGCCCGCCATGCCTCCGCCGACGACGATGACGTTGTAGCTGGCTGCGGCGCGGGCGGCGAACGGAAGCAGCGAGGCGCTCAGTGCGAGGCCGGTGGCGGTCGCGGTCTGGATGAATTGACGACGTTGCATGATCATGCCTCCTGTTAGCGGATACCGGAGAAGTAGGCGGCGATCGCCCTGAGCTGGTCGTCGGAGAATCCCATCGCATGGGCAGCCATGATCCCGTCCGCGTCCTCCTTGCCGCTGGCGAACTCCTTTAGCTCGCCGTAGATCTCGATGGCGGACTTGCCTGCCAGCCGGTCGAACCCGCCCGTCCCGTTCGTTCCATGGCACTGGAAGCAGTTGCTCGCGAGCAGCCTGCCGTTCAGCGAGGCCGACGGATTGGCCGTGACGGTCACGTTGACCTTGGCCGTGTTCTTCCTGTCCTTGAACGAAAGCGTCACCACCCCCGACTTGATGCCGTCGATCCGGTAGTGGGTGGCATCCGTCATGCTCACCGACGCGATGCCAGACTTGGAGCTGTACACCGAGACGGTGCCCGAAATGTTGGCCAGCTGCACGGTCTGGGCGCTGCCGGCAGGGATCGTCAGCGAGCTTGGCGTCGTGGTGACGGCGAACGCCGTGCAGGACAGGGCGGTGACGAAGGCTCCGAGCGCCATCTTGCCGATTCTCTTGAATTCCATGACCGTCATCTCCTCTGTTGTGAGGTTGTTGGGGGCGGGTTAGCCTGATGGCCGCTTCGGCCGGTTTCCAGGCATCTGGTTCGAGTGCCGCGGCCAGAAGCCCGTTGCTGATCTTGATGACTTGGGCTTGGGCCATGGGGCCATTCATGATCAAAGGACCTTCCAGGATTACAAGCTTATACCCTATGGAGTACAAGCGCAAGATAAACCTGCGATGAACCATCCTGCCCGAATGGCGTCGCGAGCGGAAAAGCGATGCCGCATCGGTTTGCAGCCATCTGGCGCTACCATGCAATCAGGGAGCTTGCGTCACTCGGGACGCATCCGCTAGCAGGCCGGAGAAAAACATGACAGGCAGGTGGAGATCCGCCATAGCCCTGGCGCTCGCGTGCGCCATGGGCCTGGCAATGCTGTTCTGGTGGGCGCCGTGGCGCGTGTCCGGCGTGCCGGCCGGGTTCGTCACCGGCAATGGCCGCATCGAGGCGACCGAGATCGCGGTCGCGAGCAGGTTTGCCGGCCGGCTCCAGGAGCTGCTGGTCGGGGAGGGCGATTTCGTCCGTGCCGGCCAGCCGCTGGCGCGGCTGCAGGTCGACAGCCTGCTGGCGCAGCAGGACGAGGCCCAGGCACGCCTGCAGCAGGCCCGGCAGTCGGTCGCCGCCGCCGAGGTGCAGGTGGCGCAGGCCGAAAGCGGCCACCAGGCCGCGCTGGCGCTGGTGGTGCAGCGCGAGAGCGAGCTCGACAGCGCGCGCCGGCGACTGCCGCGCTCGGAGCAGCTCGCGCGCGAGGGCTTCTTCTCCGTGCAACTGCTCGACGACGACCGCGCCAAGGTCCGCAACCAGCAGGCCATCCTGGCTGCCGCGCAGGCGCAGGCCCGCGCCGCGGCCGAGGCGGTCAAGGCCGCCCGCGCCCAGGTGGCGGCAGCGGGCTCGAACGTGCGCGCGCTGGAGGCGACGCTCGCGCGCATCCGGGTCGACTTGGCCGATGCCGAGCTCAAGGCGCCGCGCGACGGCCGGGTGCAGGTCCTGGTCGCGCAGCCGGGCGAGATCGTCGCCGGAGGCGGCCGCGTGCTCGAGCTGGCCGACCTGAGCGACGTCTACATGAGCTTCTTCCTGCCCGAGACCGTCGCTGGCCGCGTCGCGCTCGGCAGCGAGGTCCGCATCGTGCTCGACGCCGCGCCCGACTATCCGGTCCCGGCCCGGGTCTCCTTCGTCGCCAGCCAGGCGCAGTTCACGCCCAAGACGGTCGAGACCGCCAGCGAGCGCCAGAAGCTGATGTTCCGCGTGCGCGCCCGCGTCGACCGCGAGCTGCTGCTGCGCCATCTGGAGCAGGTCAAGACCGGCCTGCCGGGCGTGGCCTGGGTCAGGCTCGATCCGCAGGCGGCCTGGCCGGCGGCGCTGGCGCTCAGGGAACTGCCGTGACGCTGGCCCAGGCGTCGCCGCCGCTGGCCAGCGCCCCGGTGGCTCGGCTCGACGGGGTCGCGCTGCGCTACAAGAAGGTGGGCGCGCTCGACGGCGTCAGCCTGGAGATTCCGGCCGGCCGCATGGTCGGGCTGATCGGCCCGGACGGAGTCGGCAAGTCCAGCCTGCTGGCGCTGCTGGCGGGGGCACGCAGACTGCAGCAGGGCCGCATCGAGGTGCTGGGCGGCGACATGGCGCGCGCCGCCCACCGGCGCTCGGTCTGCCCGCGCATCGCCTACATGCCGCAGGGCCTGGGGCGCAACCTCTATCCCACGCTGTCGGTCGAGGAGAACCTGCAGTTCTTCGCCCGCCTGTTCGGCCATGAAGCGGCCGAGCGGCGCCGGCGCATCGACAGCCTGACGCTCGCGACCGGCCTTCAGCCCTTCCTGCAGCGGCCGGTCGGCCAGCTCTCGGGCGGCATGAAGCAGAAGCTCGGCCTGTGCTGCGCGCTGATCCACGACCCCGACCTGTTGATCCTCGACGAGCCGACCACGGGCGTCGACCCGCTGGCGCGCGCGCAGTTCTGGACCCTGATCGCCAGCCTGCGGGACCAGCATGAAGGCATGAGCGTGATCGTCGCGACCGCCTACATGGACGAGGCGCGGCGCTTCGACCACCTGATCGCGCTCGACGCCGGCCGCGTGCTGGCCGAGGGCAGTCCGGCCGAGCTGCTGCAGCGCACCGGCACGGCCAGCCTCGAGCAGGCCTTCATCGCGCTGCTGCCCGAGTCCCGGCGCGCCGGCCACCAGGCGCTCAGCATCCCGCCCCTGCAGCCCGATGAGGAGGGTGACTGCGCGATCGAGGCCGAGGGCCTGACGATGCGCTTTGGCGACTTCGTCGCGGTCGAGGGCGTGAGCTTCCGCATCCGCCGCGGCGAGATCTTCGGCTTCCTGGGCTCGAACGGCTGCGGCAAGACGACGACGATGAAGATGCTGACGGGCCTGCTGCCGGCCAGCGCGGGCAGCGCGCGCCTGTTCGGCCATCCGGTCGACCCGCGCGACCTGGCGACGAGGCGACGGGTTGGCTACATGTCGCAGTCCTTCTCGCTCTACGGCGAGCTCAGCGTGGAACAGAACCTCGAGCTGCACGCGCGCCTGTTCCACGTGCCCGAGTCCGAGGTCGCGGACCGGGTGGCGCAGATGGCGCAGCGCTTCGGCCTGGGCGGCGTGCTCGGCGAGTTGCCCGAGCGGCTGCCGCTGGGCATGCGCCAGCGCCTGTCGCTGGCGGTGGCGATGGTGCATGCGCCCGAGCTGCTGATCCTCGACGAGCCGACCTCGGGCGTCGATCCGGTCGCGCGCGACCAGTTCTGGCGCCTGCTGGTCGAGCTCTCGCGCCGCGACCGGGTCACGATCTTCATCTCGACCCATTTCATGAACGAGGCCGAGCGCTGCGACCGCGTCTCGCTGATGCATGCCGGCCGCGTGCTGGCCAGCGACGCGCCCGGCGCCATCATGGCCCAGCGCGGTGCGGCGACGCTGGAGCAGGCCTTCATCGACCATCTGCTGCGGGCGGGTGGCGCCGCGCTGCCCCAGGCCGCCGAGCCCACGAGCGCTGAGACCGGGCCGGGCGCACAGACGGCTGCCGCGCCGACTGGCCGCCCCGGCTGGGGCACCCGCCTGCGGCGCAAGCTGCGCCGCGCCTACAGCTACAGCTGGCGCGAGGCGCTCGAGCTGATGCGCGACCCGGTGCGCGGCGCGCTGGCGCTGCTGGGCTCGCTGCTGCTGATGTTCGTGATGGGCTATGGCTTCAGCATGGACGTCGAGGACCTGCGCTTCGCGGTGCTCGACCGCGACCAGACCGCGCTGAGCCGCGACTACGCGCTGAGCCTGTCGGGCTCGGGCTACTTCGTCGAACGCCCGCCGCTGCAGGACCACGCCGAGCTCGACCGCCGGCTCAGGAGTGGCGAGCTCGCGCTCGCGCTCGAGATCCCGCCCGGCTTTGCGCGCCGGGTCGCGCGCGGCGACCGGGCCGAGATCGGTGCCTGGATCGACGGCGCGATGCCGCAGCGCGCCGAGACCGTCAGCGGCTTCGTGCAGGGCATGCACCAGCACTGGCTGGCGCAGCAGGCGCGCCAGCACAGCGGCCTGAAACCGGCCGGTCTGGTCGAGGTCGAGACCCGGTTCCGCTACAACCCCGATGTCCGCAGCATGCCCGCCATGGTGCCGGCGGTGATCCCGCTCCTGCTGCTGATGCTGCCCGCCATGCTGACTGCGCTGGCCGTGGTGCGCGAGAAGGAGCTCGGCTCTATCATCAACTTCTACGTCACGCCGACCGAGCGCATCGAGTT
>JBDLTM010000196.1:0-4572 GCA_039805805.1 Pseudomonadota bacterium
GCCGGTCAGGTCCATCAGCAGGCCGAACAGGATCGGCAGGATGAAGCCGCCCAGGCCGCCGGCCAGGCCGACGATGCCGCTGATGGCGCCGATGTTGCCGGGATAGTCGTCGCTGATGTACTTGAACACGCTGGCCTTGCCGAAGGCCATCGCCACGCCGAGGATGGCCATCAGCGCGGTGAAGGCATAGACGTTCAGGCCGATGTGATAGGTGGAAGGACCGTTGACCGTCAGGATGGTGAAGTCGGTCTGCGGGTAGGACAGCAGGAACAGGCAGATCCAGCACACCCACATCACCCACCAGGTCACGCTGTGCGCGCCGTACTTGTCGGACAGCATGCCGCCGATGGCACGCAGCACGCCGCCAGGCAGCGAGAAGCATGCCGCCAGCAGCGCGGCGATGCGGATGTCGAGGCCGTATTCACCGACGTAGTACTGCACCATCCAGAGGGCGAGCGCCACATAGCCGCCAAACACGATGCTGTAGTACTGGCAGTACTTGAGCACGCGCGGATCCCTGAGCGCCTTGAGCTGATCGGTGAACTTGACGTTGCTCGGCACCAGGTGGGCCGGGTCGCTGTGGCTGAACAGCCAGAACAGGATCAGGGTACCGAACATGATGGCGGCGTAGACCATGGGCACCATGGTCCAGCCGAAGGCCACCAGCAGTACCGGAGCCAGGAACTTGTTGACCGCCGCGCCCGAGTTGCCGGCGCCGAACACGCCCATGGCCATGCCCTGGCGGTTCTTCGGGAACCAGCGTGCCACATAGGGCGTGCCGACCGAGAAGGAACCACCGGCCAGCCCGAGCACCAGTCCGATGGTCAGGAAATGCCAGTATTCGGTGGCATAGGCCATCAGGAAGATGGCCGGAACCGTGATCGCGAGCAGGCAGGCCAGCACGATGCGACCGCCGAACTTGTCGGTCCAGATGCCCAGCGGCACCCGCACCAGCGAGCCCGAGAGCACGGGCATCGCGGTCAGCAGACCGAACTCGGTCGCGTTGAGGTTCAGCATCTTCTTGATCGGGATACCGATCACGCCGAACATCATCCAGACCATGAAGCAGACCGTGAAAGCCAGGGTGCTGACGATCAGCACCGACCAGGCTTGCCGGCTGCGTTGAGACTCTTCGCCCATTCAACCTCCTGCCATTGATTAATATATGTATCAATGTATCAAGAGGAAGCTTGCTTGGATATCCTTCAGAAGCTCGGATCCCAAAGGCAATCGAACGATCGCCAGGGCCCTCGCTACTACCCGTTCTACTGCTTTGTAGCTAGGCCTTTCGCCAAGCGCCGGGCCGGCTCGCGCCCGGGCAAGGCCTTGACGATCTCAAGCGCTCAGGTCCAGCCGCGCTCGGTCGCATAGACGGCGGCATGGACGCGGTTGCCCAGTTCCAGCTTGCGCAGGATATGCTGGACATGGATCTTGACCGTGGTCTCGGCGATGTCGAGCTCGCGTGCGATCACCTTGTTGGCCGCCCCGCGCGCGATCAGGCGCAGGATCTCGCCTTCGCGCGGCGACAGGCTGTGGATTGGATCATCGCTGGCAGGCTCGGCGCCGCCCGCGGCCGGTGCAGGCTGAGACGCCCTGGCAGCCCGATCAGGCAAGGGGGCCGCACGCAGCAGGCCTACCAGCTTGCCCATCATCTCAGGACTGATCACCGAGTCGCCGTCCCAGATGCGGGCAATCGAGTTGGCCAGGTCCTCGGTGTCTATGGTCTTGAGGAGATAGCCGTCGGCACCCGCCCGCAGTCCAGCCGCCAGGTCCTCCTCGTTCTCGCTGACGGTCAGCATCACGATCCGGGCCGCTGGCGCGACTTCCTTGAGCCCGCCGATCGCGTGGATGCCCGAGACGCCCGGCAGGTGGTTGTCGAGCAGGATCACGTCTGGCTTCAGCGCCGCCGCGCTGCGCTGCGCCTCGCTGGCATCGCCCGCCTCGCCGACGATGGAAAAGCGCTGGTCCTGACCGAGCAATGAGATCAGGCCACGGCGGAACAGGTTGTGGTCGTCGACCACCAGCAGACGTAAGGGATTCATGAATGGGGATTTCCTTCACTGGCCAGGGTCAGGACCACCTCGGTTCCCTGGCCCGGGGCCGAATTCACGTTCACGCGCGCGCCGATGCGCTCGGCGCGCTCGCGCATGATCTGCAGGCCGAAGCTGCTGCCCTCGCCGCTGGACGGCGCGAGCTCGAAGCCGCGCCCGTCGTCGCGCACCGAGAAGGTCCAGGGCGGGCCCTTTTCGACCAGCAGCCAGACCTGGCTGGCCTGCGCATGCTTGCGCACGTTCGACAGGGCCTCCTGGAGCACATGCAGCACCTGCAGTTGCACATCGGAGGGCAAGGCAACGCCATGACCGCGCATCTCGAGATGGGCCTGCAGTCCGCTCTGGTGCTCGAACTTCCTCAGCGTGGCATGCAGTGCCTGCTCGATCTCGTCGCTGTTGGTGCGGGTGCGGAAATGGACCAGCAACTCGCGCACATCCTGCAAGCTCTCCTTGACGCCGGCATCGAGCTCGTCGACGTTCTTGAGCATCTGCGCTCGATCGTCTCGCAGCACCGCTGAACGCAGCAGGCTGAGCTGGATCTTCATGAAGGCCAGCGACTGAGCGATCGAGTCATGCAGCTCGCGTGCGATCATGGTGCGTTCCTCGCTGACCGCGGCCTCGCGCACCAGCGCCTCGGTGCGCAGGTTCTCGACCGCGTTGGCCAGATGCCCGGCCAGCGTGTCGAAAAGTCCGCACTCCTCCGCGCTCAGCCTGCCTTCGTGGCGATAGAACAGGTCGACCTCGCCCAGCACGCGCTGCTGCAGCCTGATCGGCACGCTGACCAGCGAGGAAAAGCCGGCCTTGACGCAGCCCCCCAGCAGTTGGTCGTCGGCCGGGATGATCGGGATGACACGGGTGCGGGCATTGCCCATCGGCTGGCCGCAGGCGCAAGTACCCGGCACGAGACAACGCTCCTCCTCCACCAGCTCCTGCGGCAGGCAGTCGCTCGCCAGCATCAGGTAGCGCTGGCTCGCCTCGTCGGTCCAGCGCACCGCGGCAGCGTCGGCATGAGCCAGTCGCCGGATCTTCTGCGCGAAGCCCTGGGCCAGTTCCTCGAGCGTATGGGCCTCGGTCAGGAAATTGCTCACCTCGTAGAGCGCGGCCAGCCGTGCGCGCTGAGCTTCGAGGTCGTGCGTCTTCTCCCGGACCTTGGCCTCCAGACCCTGGTAGAGCGCCTGCAGCCTGCCAGCCATGTGGTTGAAACCTGCAGCCACGTCGCCGAACTCATCATGCGCCTTGTCGTCCACCCGCACCAGGAAATCCCCGTCCTCGACACGCTTCAGGCCTTGGCGCAGGCGCTGCAGGGGATGGATGACGTAGAGATAGCCGACATAGAGCGTGAAGATGGCCGCCGCGACCGCCAGCCCCATCATCACGAACTGGAACAGATTGAGCACCGCGGTCAAGCGGGTCATGGTCTGCTCGATCGCCAGTACCAAACCGTCGACCTGGGCCACGAAACGGTCGACCATCGGGGTGATCTGCTCCACATCAGCCTGACGGCCCGGAACCAGCCCGGGCTGCAGTGCATGCCAGGACTCTCGCAACGCCAGGAAACTGGCGCGAGATTCATCGTTCCAGGGCACGGACAGGGGTCGGCTGCGGTCGCCGCGCTGCAGCAGTTCCAGGCTGATGCCCATCTGATCGACCATGGCGGTGAATTCCTGATCGCTGCGCCCGCCCTGCACGCCAGCAGCCAGGCGCCAGGCTTGCATGCGGATTCTTCCGGCCTCGTTGACCGCCGCGGCGCCGCCATCGAGCTGGCGCGTGATCCACATCGTCACGCCGATGGAAAGCAGCGCAAGCAGCAGCAGCGTCAGGCCCAGGAGCAGGAATTTGAAGGAGAGTTGGCTGCGGCGGGGCATGCGAGAGACGGAGAGCAGAATAATGGGACCGGCACGAGGAAGTCCACCAGGACGCGGGCTGCGCGTACGATTCTGGCGCATGACAGCGGTCACGTCCATCCGCCGAACAGCCGTGCGGACAGCGCATGGCCTAGTTCCTAGGAAGTAGCCCTTCAGGTTGAGGCTTTGACAGGCTCGCCAGCCGGGCTCGATCTGCGACATCATTAGCGGCATGACTCACCCGGTACCTCCCCAGACTGAAGACAATGCCAGCGAAGCGCTGAGGCAGGCCTGTGCGCTGCTGCAGGGCCGCCGCACCACGCTGCCCAAGCGCCTGACAGCCCCCGGCCCGAACGCCGAACAGCGGGCCTCGATACTCGGCGCCGCCGCGACCGCCCCCGACCATGGCCAGGCCCTTCCGTGGCGCTTCGTCGAGGTGCCCGAGGCGCAGCGCGGGCGACTGGCGCAAGCCTTCGCCCGCGCGCTGCTCGAGCGCGACCCGCTGGCCACGCAGACAGAGCTTGCTCTGGCACGAGAGAAAGCCGACCGCACGCCCTGGCTGCTGGTAGCCATCTGCCGTGTCCGCGGAGGAAATCCCGACATCCCTGCTGCCGAACGCCTGCTTTCGGCGGGATGCGCGATCCAGAACATGCTGCTGCTGGCGACCGCGCTGGGCT
>JBDLTM010000197.1:0-4551 GCA_039805805.1 Pseudomonadota bacterium
CATGTCTTCGGCATCTGCCTGCTCAACGACTGGTCGGCGCGCGACATCCAGGGCTGGGAATACCAGCCGCTCGGCCCCTTCCTGTCGAAGAACTTCGCCACCACCATCTCGCCCTGGATCGTGACGCTGGAGGCGCTGGCGCCCTACCGCGTGCCCTTCACCCGCCCCGAGGGCGACCCGCAGCCGCTGCCCTACCTGGACAGCGCGGCCAACCGCGCCGGCGGCTCCTTCGACATCCAGCTGCAGGTCGGACTGCAGTCCGCGCAGATGCGTGCTGCGGCCCATGCCGACGCGCAGATCTGCCGCACCAGCTACCGCCACGCCTACTGGACCGTGGCGCAGATGGTCACGCACCACACGGTCAACGGCTGCAACCTGCAGCCGGGCGACCTGTTCGGCAGCGGCACCCTGTCTGGCCCGACGCTGGACCAGGCTGGCGCGCTGATCGAGCTGACCACCGGCGGCAAGAACCCGATCCAGCTGCCCAACGGCGAGAGCCGCACCTTCCTGGAGGACGGCGACGCGGTGGTGATCCGCGGCTGGTGCGAGCAGGCCGGCGCCGCGCGCATCGGCTTTGGCGAGTGCTGGGGCACGGTGCTGCCGGCCCGCGGCTGAGCTCGCCGCCATCAGCTAACGGGGCGCGGCGCCCCGTTTGTCGCCTGACGGAGTTCAGGCGGGCCGGCTGCGGCGGCGACGGCTCATGACTTGGTCGCCGCGCAGCGCAGGCGCTGCACCCGGTAGCTGAGCTGCGGTCGAGTCAGCCCCAGCGCGCGCGCGGCGGCCGCCAGGTTGCCGTTGGCGCGCGAGACGGCCTCCTGGATCAGCGCGTGTTCCAGCCCGTCCAGCGTGAGCTGGCGGCGCTGGACTTCGTCGTACAAGGTCCCAGAGTCGGCCGCGAGCTGCTGCTCGAGCGCGCCCGCGGCATTGACCGAGACCGGCGGCGCGGAGGCGGGCAGCATGGGGAACAGCTGGTGCACGTCGATCGGCTCGCCCACGCTGGCCAGGATGACGCCACGCTCGATCAGGTTCTCGAGCTCGCGCACATTGCCCGGCCAGGGATGGTGCCGCATCGCGTCGAGCGCCCGGTCGGTGAGTCCGGCCACCGGCTTGTCGTGCAGCACCGAGAAATGCTGCAGCAGGTGCATGGCCAGCGGCTCGATGTCGTCGGCGCGCTCGCGCAGCGCCGGGATCCGGATCGGGTAGACGTTGAGGCGGTAGAGCAGGTCGCGCCGGAAGCGGCCGGCAGCCACGGCCGCCTCCAGGTCCACGTTGGTGGCGGCGACGACGCGCACATTGACCTTGCGGGGCTGGGTGCCGCCGAGCCGCTCCACCTCGCCCTGCTGCAGTACCCGCAGCAGCTTGGCCTGCGCCGGCATCGGCAGTTCGCCGAGCTCGTCGAGCATCAGCGTGCCGCCGTCCGCGCGCTCGAAGCGTCCCGGCCTGGCCGCCCCCGATCCCGTGTAGGCGCCTTTCTCGGCGCCGAACAGCTCGCTTTCGATCAGTTCGGCCGGCAGCGCCGCGCAGTTGATGGCGACGAAAGGCTTGCTGGCGCGCGGGCTCATGGCGTGCAGCGCGCGTGCGAAGCGCTCCTTGCCGACCCCGGTCTCGCCCGTCAGCAGCACGGTGACCTGCGTGCTGGCGGCCTTGCGCAGCAGCTCGACGGCAGACTTGAATGCCCGGGAGCGGCCGACCAGGGGTCCGAGGTCGTCCGACGCCTCCAGCCTGGAGCGCAGCGTGTCGACCTGGGCCTGCAGGTCCTCGAGCTTGACCAGCAGCGGGTTGGCCTCGTAGTCGCTGGCCATGGCCTCGCCATCGGGCCAGTCCTCCAGGTTGCGGCCCTCGATGCGGCAATGCTCATGGCCGCAGGCCGCGCAGCTCATTTCCTTGAAATAGATGCGCTGGCCAAAGAAGGTGCTGGTGTAGCCCGACGCGTAGCCCACCAGCATCCAGCAGACCGGCTCTTCCTGGGGACCGAAGTCGCGCAGATGGGCCTCGACTTCCCAGGAATGGTCCCAGCGGTAGACCCCATGGAACCTGCCGCTGGCGGCATCGTGCTCGAACAGCTCCGGCGTGACCTGGACCGCGCCCTCGAGCGCATGCAGCTGCGGCCCGACGCAGAACATCTCGAACAGGCTGGCATCAGGCCGCACCTGACGCGCCAGCTTCGCGTCGCGTTCGCCGGAGGCATAGCCCGCGCGCATCAGGGCGCGGCGGGTCTGTTCGCGCCCCATGCTCTGGATCAGCTCGCGCCGCAGCGAGCCGAGCGCCGCCACGTGGACCAGCAGCATGCGCTGGCCGGCGAGCCAGATGCGCCCGTCGCTGGCAGAAAAATGTACCAGCTTGCGCAGATCGGCATCGGAGGGAAAGGAAGGCAGCGGTGCGGCAGTCATGGACGAGCGGAATGGGGGCGGGGGATGCCGGCATCGGCGTGAGGGATCAGATCCCCGCTGACGGTCAATTGCTTGAATCGACCGCCAATATGTGCCTTGATTTTCTAAATTATTGATTCGATTTGATATTTTTATGTATTCTCGTTTTCCCGGGGGTGGGTTTCCCCTGATCACGAAATCATCAACTGCATTTTAGCCAATGCATGCTTTCGTTCAGATGCGCTGCAGCAAAACCAGTCGGCCAGCCGCCGGCAATGGCGCGCGGGGCGCCATGCGATGGATTGACCGAGGATCCGGGTAGGGGAATACCCTGGATTCATCGAGTTTTGCGGGCTCTGGCACAGCTGTTGGCACGCCTCGTGCAATTAGGGAGGCATGAAGCCCAACACTCTTTCCACCCAAGAGGAAGTCGATCTGAATCGGAAGTTCGTTCGTGTCACCGACCGGCTTTCGAACGGACTGGTTGCCTTTGAATTCTCGGTCGGCTGGCCCGAGCTGGTCGTCGAGCTGATGTTGCCCACCGCCGCCTTCGAGTCGTTCTGCGCGAGCAACGCCGTGATCCGACTCGACGACGTGGGCGCTATTACTTCCCATCCCACAACAGGAGACAAGCTGTGAACATCGATCTGCAGGCGCGGGAAATCAAGCCGCTGCGCAATACCTTTTCCCATGTCGCTGCCCAGATTGGCGGCGACAAGGTGGCCTCGCGTTACCAGGAAGCCACCTTCGGCGTCCAGCCCAGCGCCAACTTCCACTATCGCCCGACCTGGGATCCGGCGCATGAACTGTTCGACACCTCACGCAGCAAGATCAAGCTGGCCGACTGGTATGTGCTGAAGGATCCGCGCCAGTTCTACTACGCCAACTGGACCATGACCCGCGCGCGCCAGCAGGATGCCGTGGAGTCCAACTTCCAGTTCGTCGAGCAGCGCGGCATGGTCGCGATGACTCCGGACGAGGTGCGCGAGAAGGCGCTGCAGGTGCTGATGCCGCTGCGCCACGTCGCCTGGGGCGCGAACATGAACAACGCGTCCATCTGCGCCTACGGCTACGGCACCTCCTTCACCGCGCCGGCCATGTTCCATGCCATGGACAACCTGGGCGTCGCCCAGTACCTGACCCGCCTCGGCCTGGCCCTGGGCGAGCCCGAAGTGCTGGACGAAGGCAAGCAGGCCTGGCTCGAGGCCCCCGAATGGCAGGGCGTGCGCCGCTATGTCGAGGACACCCTCGTCGTCAGCGATCCGGTCGAGCTGTTCGTGGCCCAGAACCTGGCGCTCGATGGCCTGCTCTATCCGCTGATCTACGGCAGCTTCGTCGACGACCACATCGCGCTCAAGGGTGGCACCTCGATCGCCATGCTCACCAGCTTCATGCCCGAGTGGCACGATGAGAGCGCGCGCTGGATCGATGCCGTCGTCAAGACCGCCGCCGCCGAATCGGAAGAGAACCGCGCCCTGCTGACCACCTGGGTCAAGGACTGGAGCGAGCGCGCCGAAGCCGTGCTGGCGCCTGTGGCCCGCCTGGCACTGGGCGAGCATGGCGAAGCCGCGCTGGCCGAAGCCCGCGAGAAGCTGCAAGCCCGCTGCCGCAAGGCCGGCGTCCTGGCCTGACCCCCAATACCCAACAGAAAGAAGTCTCATGTCCAACGTATTCATCGCGTTCCAGGCCAACGAGGAGTCGCGCCCGGTGGTCGACGCCATCGTCGCCGACAACCCCAACGCCGTCCTGAGCCACCCGACCGGCCTGGTCAAGATCGACGCGCCCAACAGCCTGACGATCCGTCGCGAAACGATCGAGGAGTTGATCGGCCGCCCGTTCGACCTGCAGCAGATCCACGTCAACCTGGTGACCCTGTCGGGCCATGTCGACGAAGACGACGACCAGCTCACGCTGAGCTGGAAGCACTGATAACCCTCTAAGCCAACTGGAGACAAAAATGGACGCACGTGTCACCAAGAAGAAACTGGGTCTGAAGGAGCGCTATGCCGCCATGACCCGTGGCCTGGGCTGGGAAACCACCTACCAGCCGATGGACAAGGTCTTCCCGTACGACAAGTACGAAGGCATCAAGATCCACGACTGGGACAAGTGGCAGGACCCGTTCCGCCTGACGATGGACGCCTACTGGGAATACCAGGGCGAGAAGGAGAAGAGGCTCTAC
>JBDLTM010000198.1:0-4546 GCA_039805805.1 Pseudomonadota bacterium
CGCAGCTCGGTCTTCTGGCCGCCGAAGCGCGAGAAATCGATCTTGCCGTCCTGCGGCTTGCGGTGCTCCGAGATGTCCATACCCGCCATGATCTTGATGCGCGCGACCAGCGCATAGCGGAAGCGCGACTCGACCTCGAGGTAGCGGCGCAGCTCGCCGTCGAGCCGGAAGCGGATCCTGACCCTCTTCGGCGCCGGCTGGGTCTCGATGTGGATGTCGGACGCCTTCTGCGCGATGGCCTCGGCGATCAGCGAATTGATCAGCCGCACCAGCGTGTTGTCGGATTCGCTGACGACATCGGCCTCGGGCTCGTTGCCGACCTCGGCTCCCGACTGCAGGTCGTTGACCAGCTCCCGAGAAGAGGCATGCGAGGCCTCCTGCCGAGAGGAAGGAGCGCTCTGCGCCGCATCGGTTTCGTAGGCACGCGCGACGGCTGGCATCAGGGTGCCGGGAGCGGCCAGCACCGGAACGATGCGGCGCTGGGTCATGAAGCGCAGCTCGTCGAGTAGGCGCTTGTCGAGCGGATCGGCCATCGCGAGCACCAGGATGTCCTCGTGCAGCAGCAGCGGCAGCACCGACTCGCGCTCGGCGAATTGGTGGAGCACCAGCGCAAGCGCCTCCTGGTCGAACAGGTAGGCCGAAGGATCGACCACCCGGTTGCCCAGCCAGTTGGCGATCACATGGCGCAGCTGCGCCTCGGTCATCATGCCCTTCTCGACCATCTGCTGGCCCAGCTGGCGATAGACACCGAGCTTGCGTTCCTCGGCCTGGGTGGCCAGCGCATCGTGCAGCTGGGCAGCGCTCAGGACGCCGCTGCGCACCAGAGCGTCGCCCAGATGGCGTGCGCCGTGGGCCGATGAATGCGGATTCTGCAGCAGCTGCCACAGCTCCTCGGGTGTCCTGGGACGCGGATAGGGCGTCGCGCAGGCCGCGGCGGCCATTCCGGCAGAGGAAGATATTGACACGGTTCCCCCCTGGTTCATTTCGAGGCGGCGGGCCATGCCCCTGCCGCATGCCCTGACATTGTGCCCATTTGGAGCGCCTGGGTCACGCCCTGCCGGAGATGCCGCACTGCTGCGACAATCCAGCCATGAGATTCAAAGTCCTGCTGCTGTGGGTGGGCGTGGCTGCCCTGCTGGTATTCGCCTACGACCGTTTCGGCTGGGCCGGCCTGGCCCTGGGCGTCGGCGCCCTGCTGATGTGGCTGCTGCTGCACTTCACCCGCCTGATGCATGTCATGAAGCGCGCGGCCAACCGCCCGCTTGGGCATGTGGAGAGCGCTGTCATGCTCAACGCCAAGCTGCAGCAGGGCCGCCCGCTGCTGCATGTGGTCGCCATGACGCGCGCGCTGGGCGAGCGGCTCTCGCCCGAAGGCGCCGAGCCCGAGGTCTACCGCTGGCGCGATGGCGGCGGATCGAGCGTGAGCTGCGAATTCGAGGGCGGCAAGCTGCAGCGCTGGAAGCTCGAGCGCCCGGCCCAGTCGGACTGAGCCCGGCCCCGGGCGGACGGCTGGCTCACCAGGCCCAGTCGTACTCGACCGTCAGCGGCGCGTGGTCGCTGAACCAATGCTCCTTGTAGATGGCGGCGCGGCGCGCGCCCTCGGCCAGCGCCGGGCTGGCCAGGTGGTAGTCGATGCGCCAGCCCACGTTCTTGGCGCGCGCCTGGCCGCGGTTGCTCCACCAGGTGTAGCTGCCCTCGCCTTCCCCGGGGTGCAGGTGGCGGTAGACGTCGACCAGTCCGGCCTCTTCGAGCAGCCGGGTCATCCAGGCGCGCTCCTCGGGCAGGAAGCCGCTGTTCTTCAGGTTGCCCTTCCAGTTCTTGAGGTCGATCTCGCGGTGCGCGATGTTGACGTCGCCGCACAGCACGTAGTCGCGCTCGGCGTTCATGCGCTGCAGCTGCGGGTAGATCAGCTCGAGGAAGCGGAACTTGGCCTGCTGGCGCTCCTCGCTCGAGGAGCCGCTCGGGAAATAGCAGCTCACGATGCTGCGCTTCTTGCCCAAGGCATCGAAGCGCAGCTCGACATAGCGGCCCTCGGCGTCGAACTCGGCATTGCCCAAGCCCACGATCACGTCGCTGGGCTCATGCCTACTGTAGACGCCGACGCCCGAATAGCCCTTCTTCTCGGCGTAATGGAAATAGCCCTGCAGGCCGGCGAGCTGCTCGAACCTGCCGGCGACGTCTGCGGCCTGCGCCTTGAGCTCCTGCACGCAAATACAATCGGGCGCCTGGGCTGCGACCCAGTCTTCCAGCCCCTTGGAAGTGGCGGAACGGATGCCGTTGAGGTTGAGGCTGGTGAGTTTGAACAAGGAATTTCCCATCATGGTTGAAGCGAACAAGCCGGCCGCAGACGATGCGCTGGCGCAGGAATTTGTGCAATTTTCCGTCGAATCCGGCGTGCTGCGCTTCGGCGAGTTCAAGACCAAGGCCGGCCGCCTGAGCCCCTACTTCTTCAACGCCGGCCTGTTCGACGACGGCGCCAAGCTCGGACGCCTGGCCGGCTTCTACGCGCAGCGCATCCTGGCCAGCGGCATCGAGTTCGACATGATCTTCGGCCCGGCCTACAAGGGCATACCGCTGGCGGCGGCGGTGGCGGTCGAGCTCGCACGCCTGGGCGTCAACAAGCCCTTCGCCTACAACCGCAAGGAGGCCAAGGACCACGGCGAGGGCGGCACGCTGGTCGGCGCCCCGCTCAAGGGCCGGGTGCTGATCGTCGACGACGTCATGAGCGCGGGCACCGCCGCGCGCGAGTCGATCGCGCTGATCCAGGCCGCCGGCGCCACGCCGCACGCGGTCGCGATCGCGCTGGATCGCCAGGAGATGGCGACCGAAGCCACGCCGGACGGCGTGCGCGACGTGCCCTACAGCGCGGTGCAGTTCGTGCGCGAGCAGCTCGGCCTGCAGGTCTGCGCGATTGCGCAACTGTCCGATCTGCTGCAATATCTGCAGCATCAGACCGGTGGCGAAATGGATGCCCACCGCGACCGCGTCCAGGCATACCGCGAACGCTACGGCGTGGCCTGAGGGCGGTTCACTACGCGGCGGGAGGAAGGGTGGATGAGCAAGCATCCCGTCGCAGCCGGGCGCAGGCGACGCTGGACGATCGGCCTGATGCTGGCCGGCGCGGGCCTGGGCCTGCAGAGCCAGGCTGCCGAGCTGGGCAGCCAGTCCAGCATCTACACCTGCACCGACGCCACGGGGCGGCGCATCACCTCCGACCGGCCCATCCCTGAGTGCATGGGCACGGTCCAGCGCGAGCTCAACCCGAGCGGCGGCCTCCGGCGCGTGATGCCGCCGGCGCTGACCGCCAGCGAGCGGGCGCGCGAGACCGAGCGCCAGCGACTGGAAGCCGAACGCAAGGCCAGGCTGGAGGAGGAGAAGCGCCGCAACCACGCCCTGGTGATGCGCTACCCCGACCAGGCGACGCACGACAGGGCCAGGCAGGAGGCGCTCGACCAGATCGACGGCGTGACGGCCAGCGTGCGCCAGCGCCTGGACCGGCTCGAGCAGCAGCACCGCGAGATCGCCGCCGAGCTCGAGTTCTACCGGCGCGATCCCTCGCGCGCCCCGGCCTGGCTCGACAAGCTGGAGCAGGAGAACACGCGCCAGCGCAAGCTGCAGGCCGCCTACCTGGCCGAACAGCAGCGCGAGCGCGAACGCATGGTCAAGGCCTATGACGACGAGCTCGCGCGCCTGCGGGAGCTCTGGCAGCGGACAGAGCGCTGACCAACCGGCAGGCCAGCCCGGCGCGAAGCCAGGCCTGGCCGCCGGCTTGACCTGATCAGCCGAGCAACTGCTTCAGCAGCTCGTTGACCTGGCCCGGATTGGCCTTGCCCTTGCTCGCCTTCATGACCTGGCCGACCAGCGCGTTGAAGGCCTTGTCCTTGCCGGCGCGGTATTCGGCCACGTTCTTCTCGTTGGCGGCCAGCACCTCGGCGATGATGGCTTCCAGCGCGCCGCTGTCGTTCATCTGCTTGAGGCCCTTGGACTCGACCAGCGCGTCGACCTGCGCCAGCGCTTCGCCCGCGGGCGCCTCGCCGGCCCACAGCGCGTCCATCACCTGCTTGCCGGCGTTGTTGCTGATGGTGCCGTCGGCGATGCGCGTCACCAGCGCGGCCAGCTGCGCGGCTGCCACCGGCGCTTGCGTGATGCCGCGCTCCTCGGCGTTGAGACGGCGCGAGACCTCGCCCATGATCCAGTTGCTGACCAGCTTGGCCTGGCCGCAGGCCTGGGCCGCGGCCTCGAAATAGACCGCCATCGCCGGGCTCTGCGTCAGCGTGGTCGCGTCGTACTCGGGCAGGCCGTAGTCGCGCACGAAGCGCTCGGCCTGGGCACGCGGCAGCTCGGGCATTTCGGCGCGCACGCGCTCGACCCAGTCGCGCTCGATGACCAGCGGCGGCAGGTCGGGGTCGGGGAAGTAGCGGTAGTCGGCCGCGTCTTCCTTGGTGCGCATGGCGCGCGTCTCGCCGGTATCGGGGTCGAACAGCACGGTGGCCTGCTCGATCTCGTAACCGTCCTCGATCTGCTCGATCTGCCAGCGCACCTCGAA
>JBDLTM010000199.1:0-4542 GCA_039805805.1 Pseudomonadota bacterium
CTGGGCGAAGTCGTAGTGCGCCTTGGTGATCTTGCCCTCGGTGATCATGCGCGAGATGAACGCATCCCAGCGCCCGGTGTCGAGTGTGCCGTCGGCGTTCTGGCTGGCCCAGCCCCGGCCCAGCAGGAGCTTGCGCTTGTTGCTGTCGTTGCCGGTGTGCAGGATCGCGTGCAGCAGCTCGGCGGTGCCCGAGTCGCGGGCATTGCCGAAGGTGTAGCCGAGCTCGGGCGCCTCGATCGGGCCGGGCGGCAACTGGGGCGCGATGGCCTGCAGCAGCTCGGTGAACTTCTTGCGGTAGGCCACCTTGTCGGTGCGGTAGCGGTCGGCGGCGTCTTTGACCGGCTGGAACACCAGGCGCAGGAACGGGCCGCCGAACTTGCCATCGAGGCGCTCGGCCCACTGCTCGACGCGGCTCAGGATCGACTTAGCGAACTGCAGCTTGAGCCCCAGCTCCTGGCGGTCGGTGATCGCGCCACGCTCGCCGGGCACCTCGGCCGGGATGCCGATCTCGTCCATGCGCGTCACGAGCTCGTCGGCGGCCTCCTCGATGTCGAGCAAGTTGCCGTCGACCTCCATCTGGCGCGAGCGCTTGGCGAGCACCCACATGGCGCGCAGCTCGTCGTTCAGGCCGCGCAGCTCCTCCATGGTCAGCTCGGCCAGGGGCTTGGCGTTGATCAGCGCGCCGTCGACGCTCGGCTTCAACGCCGAATACATCGCCGGGTCGTTGCGGCTCACGAGCTCCATGTACTCGAGCGCGGACTTCTCGAGGCGCGGCGCCACGTCGTAGGCGGCCAGGATGGCGCGCATCGCGTTCACGACGTCCGGGTCGCGGCCCTTCTCGACGGTCTTCTCGTTGCTGTCCTTGGTGACGCGCTTGAAGAACTCGAGGATCTTGCGCGCCTCGACCTGGGCGTCCTGCAGCGCCTTGGCGGCGTAGTTGTTAAGGAGCTGGTCGCGCTTGGCCTGCACGGCTTCCTCGGTCTTGCCCTCGGCGGTGAGCTGCTGCCAGCGCTTGCCGGCGCGGGCCTCGGCGCTGCGGTGCTGCCAGGCGGCGTTCTTGAGATCCTTCAGGCGACGGCGCGCGGCCAGGTTGAGCGCGAACTGCTTGGCGGCCTCGGTGATCGCGTTGACTGTGATGCGCGCGCCGCGAGTGTTGGTGCGCCCGGTGTCCTGGCGCTGGTTCATCATCTCGGCTTGGGATTTGAGCTCGGTCGCAAGTGAGCGGGCGCGGGCCTCGTTGTGCACGGCCTCGTTGGCGGCGGCCTCGATCGCCTCGGGCGTTGCCAGGTCGCCGTGGCGCTCGAGCATGCGCTGGTCGGTCATGCCCTCGATCACGGAGCCGATCGGCTCGGCGTCGAGGATCGCGCGCACCAGCTGATCGCCGGTCTCGTAGCCGAACATGTCGGCCACCATGTCGGGGTGCAGCCCTTCCTTGCCGGTCATCCCGCGCAGGCGGGTGAGATCCGGGCGGGCCAGCATCGTCTCGGGGTACATCTCCGCGAGCGCCGCGGTCGAGAGGCGGTAGCCCTTCTCCGCCTTCACCAGGTCGCCGGTCTCGGGGTCGACGGTCTCGCCCTTCTTGAGCCAGGACATGGCGCGATAGATCGGCTGCGCCTCGACCTCGGCGCGCACCTCGGCCTCGACCGCTTTGCGCAGGTCCTTGGCCTCTTTGGTGAGCTGCTTGATGTACTTGCTGCGGGCGTTCACCGTCCACTTGAGATCGCGCAGCGAGCGCGCCTGCAGTGCCTCGATGGCCTCGTTGGTGGCCTCGAAGTCGGGCAGCATGCCGGCGGCCTCCTCGGCCTGGGCGATCTGCTCGTCGGTGGCGATCAGGCGGCCAAACACCGCGCGCACCTCGTCGTTGACCTTGAGGTCACGGGCGCGCATGAACTGGGTCAGGCTCTTGTAGACGTTGACCAGCCAGGAGCGGAAGCGGCGGAACAGCGGCTGCAGCTCGGGGCTCGGGGCCTTGCCCTCGAACAGGTACTGCTCGAAGGACTCGGCCCAGCGCTCGTGATAGGGACGTTTCTGGTCGAGGGTGTAGCCGTTCCAGGTGGCAAGGTCAGGCACGCCGAACCACTTCAACGTGGCGGCCATGTCGTCCTTGATCTGCTGCGGGGTGTCGGCCTGGCTCGCGAGGTCAGCAAGCACCTCGAGGAAGAAGTGCCCGGACTCGTGCAGGAAGGTGGAGAGGTCGGCGTTCTCGTTCAGCGTGACGAGCAGCTGCTCGGGGCTGAATGTGCCGCGGGGCCCCTGTGCCAGGGGCTCCTGGTTCAGGACTCCGGTGTCGGTTCCTGCGTCTGCTGCGACTGCGGCAGCAGTTCCTTCGCTCGGCGCTGGTCCTCCAGCTCCTCGTCGTGTTGCTCTTGCGCGCTCTGCGGTTTGTAATTCATTGTCGATCTCCTGGATGGCCTGGGCGATTTCGGCGTCGGAGACACCGGTCTTCCGGGCGAGGTCCGCGGCGGCGTTGGCATAGTCTGGCGCTTCGTCGTCTGCGTAGCCTTCGGCGCCCTCTTCCTCCGCTTTCGCGGCGTCATACAGGCGTTTCTCAGGATACCACAGTAGCGCCTGCAGGTCGGACATGGTCAGGCTAGGGTATTCCCGCTGCAGCTCGCCAAGCGCACGGGAAAACACCTTGCGGATGTTGCCGCGCTCGGGCGGGCCCGAGGGGGCTTCCTTTTGCCCGTCCAGGTACTTGGTGAGCGCGTTGCCCGCCTTGCGCATTTCGTCGCCGAGCGAGATCCGCACCTGGCCCTTCTTGGGCTCGCCGAGCACCTCGACCAATGTCGCCTGGGTGACATCGTTGTCGGCCAGGCCGATGCGCGCCATCTGATCGCGCGCGGCCTTGGTCATGCTCGCCTTCTGGATCGCGAGCGCCACCGCGTCGGGATCGCCGACGGTGAGCTTGCGCTTGATGATCGCCTCGAAGGCCTTCTTCTGGTCCTTGTCGAGCGACTGGATCAGGGTCTTGAGCTGCGTGCGCTTGGCCTTGACCTGCGCCGGGTTCGCCTCGATCAACGTGCCGGTCCAGCGGCCCCAGGTCCGCATCAGCCAGCGGTCCATCGTGAGCTGCTCGAAGTGGCCGTACAGGTTCGAGAAGAACCCGTTGCCGATCTTCGGGCCCAGGATGGCGGAGCCGTAGACCTCGGTCGTCAGGTTCTCGCCGGTGACCTTGAGGTTGGCGAACTGCTGGATTTCCTTGACCGTGGCCTTGGTGGTCATGAAGCGCTCGAGCGCCTCGAACCCGTGCGCGGCCAGCATCTCGTTGTAGAGGCGCAGGCCTTCGTCGATCGCAGCCTTGGCCGTGCCCTCGCCGATGTCGGTCGGCATCTGGCCGGTCGACTTGTAGCCGGCGTAGGCGCGCTCGGCGAGCTCGAAGTTCTTGCCGACCTTCATGCCGTTGGAAGTGACGGCCAGGGCCCACACGAACGCGAACTTGGCCGGCGGGTCGGTGTTGATCTCGGGGTGGATCAGCGACACCAGGCGCAGCGCCTTGGTGACCTTTTCGTTGTACCAGCCCACGGCGTTGGGGTTGGTGCGCAGCGCGGTGATGGCATCGGCCACGGTGACGCGCACCAGGTAGTCCTCGACGCCCTGGGTGAACTCGTCGAGCTTGACCTTGGCGGCCTTGGCCGCAGCCAGCACGCGCTCCTGAATGGCGAGCTTGAAGTCGCGGTTGTTGGCGAAGGTCTCGCCGCCAGCAAACTGGAACGCCGACTCGACGTTCGACACCTGGTCGACGCTGGTCGGCACGCCGGTCATGTAGATGCCCATGCCCAAGAGCCCGGTCGTCGGGCGCATCTCGGTGACACCCTCCTCGGGCAGCGCTTCGCCAGCCATGCCGCGGTAGAGCTGCATCGGTGCGCCGTCGGTGTCGACGATCTTCGACTCGCCGAACCACTCGCGGAACTCGGGTGTCGTGACGTCAGCGTTCAGCACCGCCCCGCCCTGCCCTTTCGCGGCCACCTTGAGTTGGTAGCGCTGGTAGAGCTCCTGCGGGGTGAGGCCGACGCGCGCGGCCATGGTCGAGAAGAAGTTCGACTGCAGCGTGGCGTAGGCCTCGTTCACGTCGGGCGTGAACCGCCCGGCGGTGTTGAGCTGCTCGAGGATCGTGGTCTTGACCGCCTCGCTGCTTTGCTGCCAGGCCGAGGTGTCGGCGGCCTGCGCGAGCACGCGTTCGGCTTCTTGGGCCAGGTACTGCTGGGTGAGCTCGGCCTCGACGCGCGAGGGCGCGTTCGGGCGCATGCGGGCGTTGTCGTTCAGGATCTGCTCGAGCTCGGTGCCGGGCGCCACGGTGAGCACATCGGCCATCGGGATGGCGACGGTGCTGTTGGCCTCGAGTGCGCCGGGCAGCGCCTCGCGCACGGACTCGGGCAGCTGCGCCAGGAGCTCCTGCGGCAGCTGGTTCAGCACCTCGGCGTCGACGTAAATCTCGGCCTTGGCGCCTTCGTTCTCGTCGACCACGCGCTGGATGTGCGTGCGGAACTGCTCGGGGCTGCGCTGGCGCAGCATCGAGGTGGCCGCGAGCTGCAGCTGCTGTTG
>JBDLTM010000200.1:0-4511 GCA_039805805.1 Pseudomonadota bacterium
GACCCCAGCGCCTTCGTCGCCGACAGCGCACAGGTGATCGGCGACGTGCAGCTCGGCGCCGACAGCAGCGTCTGGTTCGGCTGCGTGATCCGCGGCGACTCCGACCGCATCCGCGTCGGCGCTGGCAGCAATGTCCAGGATGCCAGCGTGCTGCATGCCGACCCGGGCTTTCCGCTGACCATCGGCGAGCGCGTGACGGTGGGCCACCAGGTCATGCTGCATGGCTGCACCATCGGCGACGAGAGCCTGATCGGCATTGGCGCGGTCGTGCTCAACGGCGCGAAGATCGGGCGCCACTGCCTGGTCGGCGCCGGTTCGCTGGTCACCGAGGGCAAGGAATTCCCCGACGGCTCGATGATCCTGGGCAGCCCGGCCAAGGTGGTGAGGCAACTCACGCCCGAGCAGATCGAGGGCCTGCGCCGCAGCGCCGAGCACTACATCGACAACGCCCGCCGCCATCGCGACGGCCTGAAGAAAATCGCCTGAGGAAGAACCAGATTGTCTGAACTGCACAAATTCCTGTTCGAAGGCCTGCCGGTGCGCGGCATGCTGGTGCGACTGACCGATTCCTGGCAGGAGGTGCTGCGCCGCCACCGCGAGGCGGGCGCCTATCCCCAGGCCGTCTCCCAGCTGCTGGGCGAGATGTCGGCCGCTGCCGTGCTGATGCAGGGCAACATCAAGTTCAACGGCGCGCTGGTGTTGCAGATCTTCGGCGATGGCCCGGTCAAGGTCGCGGTCGCCGAGGTCCAGCCCGACTTCGGCTTCCGCGCCACCGCCAACGTCACTGGCGAGGTCGCCGACGACTTGCCGCTGAGCCACATGGTCAACGTCACCGGCCAGGGCCGCTGCGCGATCACGCTCGACCCCAAGGACCGGCTGCCGGGCCAGCAGCCCTACCAGGGCGTGGTGCCGCTGAGCGGCGACCGCGGCGAGAAGCTCGAGACCTTGTCCGCCGTGCTCGAGCACTACATGCTGCGCAGCGAGCAGCTCGACACCAAGCTGGTGCTCGCGGCCAACGAGCATATCGCCGCCGGCCTGCTGATCCAGCGCTTGCCGGCCACCGGCCAGGACAACCTGGCGGGCAGCTCGGCCAGCCAGGCCGAGGGCGACGCCATCGGCGAGAACGAGGACTACCACCGCATCGCCACGCTGGCGGCCAGCCTCAAGCCCGAGGAACTGCTCACGCTCGACGCAGAGACCATACTGCACCGCCTGTTCTGGCAGGAGAACCTGCTGCGCTTCGTGCCCGAGGAGGGCGTGACCGCGCCGAAGTTCTCGTGCAGCTGCTCGCGCGAGCGCGTCGCCGGCATGCTGCGCAGCCTGGGCATCGACGAGATCGAATCCATCCTCGCCGAGCGCGGCGAGGTCGAGGTCGGCTGCGACTTCTGCGGGGCGCACTACCGCTTCGATCCGGTCGACGCCGCGCGCCTTTTCCTGCAGCAGGACCGCCAGCCGCCGGCCGGCGACCAGCTGCACTGAGCTCCCGCCCCCTCGGGGGCAGGCGCCCAAAAGAAGACGGCCACCGCTGGGGTGGCCGTCGTGCTTTCAGCGCTTGGCGGGCTGCGGCTTGGACGCAGCTTCGGGCGCAGGTGGTGGCGGACCGCCGCCGAACTCCACGAAGACCTCGTCGTGCTTGATCATGCCGAGCTCGAAGCGGGCGATCTCCTCGACCATGGTCTTGCCTTCCTGCAGGTCGCGCACCTCGCCGGCCAGCTGCTCGTTGCGCAGCCTGGCCTGCTCGTTGGCCTGCAGCTGATCGGCCAGTTGCTGGCGGTAGGACTCGACCTGCGGCAGGCTGCCGCGGCCGTGCCAGAGCTGGAACTGCAGCCAGCCCAGCAGGCAGCTCAGCCCCAGTGCGGTCCAGTAGCGCGGCGCGAGCAGCATCGGTCAGCCTGGGTTCAGCGCAGGTTGTAGAACGCGTCGCGGCCCGGGTAGACGGCGACGTCGCCCAGGTCTTCCTCGATGCGCAGCAGCTGGTTGTACTTGGCCATGCGGTCGGAACGGCTCATCGAGCCGGTCTTGATCTGGCCGGCATTCAGGCCCACCGCGATGTCGGCAATGGTGCTGTCCTCGGTCTCGCCCGAGCGGTGCGAGATCACGGCGGTGTAGCCGGCGCGCTTGGCCATCTCGATCGCGGCGAAGGTCTCGGTCAGGGTGCCGATCTGGTTGATCTTGATCAGGATCGAGTTGGCGATTCCCTTGTCGATGCCTTCCTTGAAGATCTTGGTGTTGGTCACGAACAGGTCGTCGCCGACCAGCTGAACCTTCTCGCCCAAGCGCTCGGTCAGGTGCTTCCAGCCGGCCCAGTCGCCTTCGCCCATCGCGTCCTCGATCGAGACGATCGGGTACTTGTCGCACCAGGTCGCCAGCATGTCGGTCCACTGCTCGGCGCTCAGCACCAGGCCTTCACCCTCGAGGTCGTAGACCTTGGAGCCGTCGGGACCTTCCTTGCAGAACTCGGAAGCGGCGCAGTCGAGCGCCAGCACGATTTGCTCTCCGGCGACATAGCCGGCCTTCTCGATTGCTTCCAGGATCAGCTGGATGGCGGCCTCGTGGCCGTCGACCGAGGGCGCAAAGCCGCCTTCATCGCCGACCGCGGTGCTCATGCCCTTGTCATGGATGATTTTTTTCAGCGCGTGGAACACCTCGGCGCCCCAGCGGATCGCCTCGCGGAACGAGGGCGCGCCGACCGGCATGATCATGAACTCCTGGATGTCCAGGTTGTTGTTGGCGTGCGCGCCGCCGTTGATCACGTTCATCATCGGCACCGGCAGCTGCACGCCGTTCATGCCGCCGAAGTAGCGGTACAGCGGCAGGCCGGCTTCCTCGGCGGCGGCGCGGGCGACGGCCATCGAGACCGCGAGCATCGCGTTGGCGCCCAGGCGGCTCTTGTTGTCGGTGCCGTCGAGCTCGATCAGGGTCTTGTCCAGGAAGGCCTGCTCGGAGGCGTCCAGTCCCAGCACGGCCTCGCTGATCTCGGTGTTGATGTTCTCGACCGCCTTGAGCACGCCCTTGCCGAGGTAGCGGCTCTTGTCGCCATCGCGCAGCTCGATCGCCTCGCGCGAACCGGTGGAGGCGCCTGAGGGCACGGCGGCGCGGCCCATGACGCCGCTCTCCAGCAGCACGTCGCACTCGACGGTGGGGTTGCCGCGGCTGTCCAGCACTTCACGGCCGACGATATCAACGATAGCACTCATGTCTTACCTTTGGGGCTAATGAAAAAGGGTGGGGCCCGGGCGCTTTACGCGTCCGGACAGGGTGAGCAGGGCTCAGAACTCGCCGAAGCGGTCCTCGAGGAAGCCGTTCTTCTTGGTGACGCGGTCGAGCTCGACCAGGGTGGAGAGCAGCGCCTTCATGTGCTTGAGCGGCACCGCGTTGGGGCCGTCCGACAGCGCCTGGGCCGGGTTGGGGTGCGTCTCCATGAACAGGCCAGCAATGCCGACGGCGACCGCCGCGCGCGACAGCACCGGCACCATCTCGCGCATGCCGCCGCTGCTGGTGCCCTGGCCGCCCGGCAGCTGCACGCTGTGGGTCGCGTCATAGACCACCGGCGCGCCGGTCTCGCGCATGATCGCCAGGCTGCGCATGTCGCTCACCAGGTTGTTGTAGCCGAAGCTCGCGCCGCGCTCACAGGCCATGAAGACGTCGTCCGGCAGGCCGGCCTCGCGCGCGGCGGCTCTGGCCTTGTCGATCACGTTCTTCATGTCGTGCGGCGCGAGGAACTGGCCCTTCTTGATGTTGACCGGCTTGCCCGACTGCGCCACGGCGCGGATGAAGTCGGTCTGGCGGCACAGGAAGGCCGGTGTCTGCAGCACGTCGACGACGCTGGCGACCTGCGGGATCTCGGCTTCGGTGTGCACGTCGGTCAGCACCGGAACGCCCAGCTCGCGCCTGACCTTGGCCAGGATCTCCAGGCCCTTGTCCATGCCGGGGCCGCGGAACGAGGTGCCGCTGGAGCGGTTTGCCTTGTCGTAGCTGCTCTTGAAGATGAAGGGGATGCCGAGCTCGGCAGTGATCTCCTTGAGCTGGCCGGCCACGTCCATCTGGAGCTGCTCGGACTCGATCACGCAGGGACCGGCGATCAGGAAGAAGGGCTGGTCCAGCCCGACGTCGAAGCCGCAGAGTTTCATCGATCAGGCCTTCTTGTTGTGTTGCTGGTGCTGGATCAGGCCGGCCTTGACGAAGGCATTGAACAGCGGATGGCCGTCCCAGGGCGTGGACTTGAACTCCGGGTGGAACTGCACGCCGACATACCAGGGATGCTGGTCCTGCGGCAGCTCGACGATCTCGGTCAGGTGCTCGCGCTGGGTCAGCGCGGAGATCACCAGGCCGGCCGCGCGCAGGCGGTCCAGGTACTGGGTGTTGGCCTCGTAGCGGTGGCGGTGGCGCTCGGTCACGACGTCGCCGTAGATCTTGTGCGCCAGCGTGCCGGGCGCGACGTCGGAGCTCTGCGCGCCCAGGCGCATGGTGCCGCCGAGGTCGGAGTTGGCGTCGCGCTTCTGGATGGTGCC
>JBDLTM010000201.1:0-4458 GCA_039805805.1 Pseudomonadota bacterium
ATGCCAAGCTGCTGCTGGTCGTGCTGCTGCTGGGCTACCACCATGCCTGCCTGCGCATCCTGAAGGGATTCGAGCGCGGCAACAACCGGCGCAGCCATGTCTGGTTCCGCTGGTTCAACGAGGTACCGGTGCTCATGATGCTGGTGATCGTGATCCTGGTGGTCGTCAAGCCGTTCTGATCGCCACCGGGTCCCCGTGCCAGCGCTGCCGACTGTCCGCCGTTCCCTGGCCGCGCCGCTGGCCCTGTGCTGGCTGGCGCTGATCGTGCATGCCAGCCTCTACCCCTTCAGCGGCTGGCGCTCGCAGGATGTCCCGCCCTGGGCCTACCTTTCCGCGCCCTGGTCGCCCTACTGGACGGCCTTCGACGTCTGGGTCAACCTGGCCGGCTATCTGCCCCTGGGCTTCCTGCTTGCGCTTGCGCTGCTGCGCAGCGGCCACCGGCGCCTGGCCTTGCCGGTCGGCCTGCTGGCGCCGGCGCTGCTCTCGCTGCTGCTCGAGGGCCTGCAGAGCTACCTGCCGCAGCGTGTGCCTTCCCGGCTCGACCTGCTGCTCAACGCCGGCGGCGGGGCAGCCGGCGCGTTGCTGGCCCTGCTGTCAGTCCGCCTGCGACTGATCCGGATCTGGGACCATTTCCGGTCTGAATGGCTCAGCCAGGGGTCCCCGCTGGGCCATGTCGTGCTGCTGCTGTGGCCGCTGGCGCTGCTCTACCCGACCCCGGTGCCCTACGGACTCGGCCAGGTCTGGCTGCGCCTGCAGTCCGGCGTGGCGGACTGGTTGCAGGACACGCCCTTCGCCGCCTGGATGCCACTGCCGGTCGAGGCGCCTTCGCTCAGCCCCTGGCTGCTGCCGCTGGCGATCGCGCTCAGCCTGGCAGCGCCCATGCTGCTGGGCTTCGCCCTGCTGCCGCAGCGGCGGCAGCGGCTCTGGCTGCTGCTGCTGTGGGCGCTGACCGCGCCGGCCTCGCTCGCGGTCTCGGCTGCGCTGACCCATGGCATGGCGCGCGCCTGGGACGGCTTCACTCATCCTGCCAGGCTGGCCCTGCTGCTGGCAGGCCTGCTGGCGCTGGCGGGATTGAGGCTCTCGGTTCGGGCCAGCGCCTGGCTGCTGCTGCTCACGCTGTGCCTGGCGCTCGGGCTGCTCAACGGCGCAGCCGAGAGTCCCTACTTTGCGGAGGCGAGCGCAGCCTGGTCGGGCGGGCTCTTCAGGCGCATCCATGGCCTGTGGCAGTGGCTGGGCTGGATCTGGCCCTACGCGGCGCTCGGAGTCGGGCTGCAGCTGGCCCTGCGGATGCCGTCCCGCCACTACAATGCCTCGACATGAGCGAACCGACCTGTCAGACCGGCTCCTACTACGAGCGGCACATCTTCTTCTGTCTCAACCAGCGCGACAATGGCCAGGACTGCTGCGCCGACCATGGCGCCCAGCAGGCATTCGACCACTGCAAGGCCAGGGTCAAGGAGCTCGGCCTAGCCGGCCCGGGCCAGGTCCGCGTCAACAAGGCCGGATGCCTCGATCGCTGCGCCGGCGGGCCGATCGCCGTCGTCTACCCGGAGGCGGTCTGGTACACCTTCGTCGACCAGAGCGACATCGACGAGATCGTCGAGTCGCATCTGCGCGATGGCCAGGTAGTCGAACGCCTGCTGACTCCGCCCGACGTCGGACGCTGAAGGGGCGCTGATGAACTCCCGCACCGAATACCTGCTGATGCCGGGTCCGGCCGGCCAGATCGAGGTCGCGATCGACCGGCCGCCGCTCGACGCCGCCCAGCGCGGCACTGCCGTGATCGCGCACCCGCACCCGCTGTTCGGAGGCACGATGCAGAACAAGGTGGCCGGCACGCTGGCCCGCGCCTTCGTGCAGGCCGGCTGGACCGCGGTGCGCTTCAACTTCCGCGGCGTGGGCCGGAGCGAGGGCGTGCACGACAACGGCGCCGGCGAGACGCAGGACCTGCTGGCCGTGATCGAGGCGCAGGCGCCGACCGGCCCGCTCGCGCTGGCGGGCTTCTCCTTCGGCGGCTTCGTCACTGCCAATGCCCTGGCGCAGTTGCATGGCCGGCGCGAGCCCGAGAAGATCGTGCTGGTCGGTCCCGCCACCAGCCGCTTCCCGGTGCCGCCTGTCCCGGCTGAACTGCATCAGCGCACCCTGGTCGCGCACGGCGAGCAGGACGAGACCGTGCTGCTGCAGGCCACGCTCGACTGGGCACGCCCCCAGTTCCTGCCCGTCACCGTGATCCCGGGCGTCGAGCATTTCTTCCACGGCCAGCTGACCCTGCTCAAGAATCTGGTCGTGCGCCACCTGTCGCAGGCCTGATGGGCCTGCTCCGTCGGCCCGCATCCCCGGGCCGGCCCTTCATCCCCATGCGATTCGCCATGTCCGCTACCCCCTCATTGCTGCGCCGCTGGTCGGCCGCTGGCCTGCTGGCCGTTTCCTCCCTGTTCGCGCTCGAGGCGCAGGCCCAGGCGCCCGCCGCGCCCGAGATCGCGGCCCGCGCCTACCTGCTGCTCGACGTCACCGCCAACCAGATCCTGGCGGCCAAGGACGCCGACATGCCGGTCGAGCCGGCCTCGCTGACCAAGCTCATGACCGCCTACGTCGTGTTCGATGCGCTCAAGGCGAAGAAGATCACGCTCGACCAGACCTTCGGCGTCAGCGAGCGCGCCTGGAAGATGCCGGGCTCGCGCATGTTCATCGACCCCAAGATGCAGGTCAAGGTCGAGGACCTGCTCAAGGGCATGATCGTGCAGTCGGGCAATGACGCCACCGTCGCGCTGGCCGAAGGCGTCGGCGGCACGGTCGAGCGATTCGTCGAGCTGATGAACCAGCAGGCCAAGGCGCTCGGCATGAAGAACACGGGGTACCGAAATCCCGAAGGCCTGACGGCGCCGGGTCACACGACGACGGCGCGCGACCTCTCGATCCTGGCCACCAGCCTGATGCGCGACTTCCCGCAGTTCGTCGGCTACTACGCGATCAAGCACTACCGCTATCCCGGCACGCCGGCAGCCAACGACAGCAACCGCAACCTGCTGCTGTTCCGCGACCCCTCGGTCGACGGGCTCAAGACCGGCCACACCGATGCGGCGGGCTACTGCCTGGTCGCGACCGCCAGGCGCGAGGTGGCAGGCGTCGGCCAGCGCCGACTGCTCAGCGTGATGCTCGGCACCGCGAGCGAGAACGCGCGCGCGACCGAAAGCCAGAAGCTGCTCAACTGGGGCTATACCGCCTACGAGCCGGTGCGACTGTTCGCGCCCGGCCAGGCCGTGGCGACGCCGCAGGTCTGGAAGGGCCAGGCCACCAGCGTCAAGCTCGGCCGTCCCGAGGGCGTGGTGGTCACGGTTCCGGCCGGGGAGGGTGGCAAGCTCAAGACGCAGGTGCTGCGTCCCGAGCCGCTGTTCGCGCCCTTGCAGCAGGGCCAGCTGGTCGGCACGCTGCGCGTGACCAATGCCGCCGGCGCCGTGGTGGTCGACAAGCCGCTGCAGGTGCTCGAGACGGTTGGCGAGGCCGGCATCATCGGCCGCAGCTGGGACGCCTTGCGGCTCTGGATCAAGTGAGGCCGGCTCCCGGGCGGCTGCCTGCGCAAGCCATTTGCACTTTGCGGGCCGGCGTGCTACAGTAGAGAGCTTTTCGGAAGATTCCGAAGGGGATTCCGTTTTCGGAATTTGTTCAATTTCAAACGTTTAGGGACGTTTCAATGCCAACCATCAACCAACTGATTCGCCATGGGCGCGAGGTCGAAGTGACCAAGTCCAAGAGCCCGGCGATGGAAAACTGCCCCCAGCGTCGCGGTGTCTGCACCCGTGTGTACACCACGACCCCCAAGAAGCCGAACTCCGCTCTGCGTAAGGTCGCCAAGGTTCGCCTGACCAACGGCTTCGAGGTCATCTCCTACATCGGCGGCGAAGGCCACAACCTGCAGGAACACAGCGTCGTGCTGGTTCGCGGCGGTCGTGTCAAGGACTTGCCGGGTGTGCGTTACCACATCGTTCGCGGCTCCCTCGACCTGCAAGGCGTCAAGGACCGTAAGCAGGCCCGTTCCAAGTACGGCGCCAAGCGTCCGAAGAAGGCCTGATCGTCTTCTGGTTCGCCGGATGCCGTGTAAAGCGGTATTCACAAATCGGTGCTTGAATGCTTGCTGGCAGGTGTTCGAGCGTAGTGACCCCCAGCGCAGGTGCGCGGGTCGAGTAAGTGGGAGTCCGAATGGCTCTCGCGGTGCCGCCGGAAGCGGTACCAACTGAAGCAACAGAGGTAAAAAATGCCACGTCGTCGCGAAGTCCCTAAACGTGAAATCCTGCCGGATCCCAAGTTCGGCAATGTCGAGCTCTCCAAGTTCATGAACGTGATCATGGAAGGCGGCAAGAAGGCGGTTGCAGAGCGCATCATCTACGGTGCCCTGGAACAGATGGAAAAGAAGACCGGCAAGGATCCGCTGGAACTGTTCTCCACCGCCATCAACAACGT
>JBDLTM010000202.1:0-4453 GCA_039805805.1 Pseudomonadota bacterium
TCTGCTTCGGCGAGCGGATCTCGATCCTGGACGGCAATGTCAAGCGGGTGCTGTCGCGCCTGCTGGCGTTCGAGGGTGACCTGGCGGTACCGGCGCAGGAGCGCAGGCTGTGGGCGCTGGCGCAGGAACTGCTGCCGGCTTCACCCACGCATGAGGAGATGGTCGCCTGGACGCAGGGCCTGATGGACCTGGGCGCCAGCCTGTGCTCGCGCAGCCGGCCCGGTTGTTCCGCCTGTCCGGGCCAGACGCTGTGCCTGGCCCGCCAGCAGGGCAGGACCGCAGAATTGCCGGTGCGCACGCGCAAGCTCAAGCGCAGCACGGTCGAATGGTGGTGGCTGCTGCTGCGCCGCGCCGACGGCGCGGTCTGGCTCGAGCGCCGGCCGCAGGAGGGCATCTGGGCCGGGCTCTACTGCCTGCCAACCCATGCTTCGCGTGCCGAGGCGCTGGCGCCCTATGGCGGCGAGCCCGCGCTGCGCCAGCAGCACGAGACGCTGCGCCATGTGCTCACGCACCGCGACCTGGTGCTGCGGCCGCTCGAAGTCGAATGGTCTGCCGGCGCGAGCGACTCCGGCGATGGCGCTACCGCTCAGCCCGGCCTGTGGGTCCGCCGCCGAGACGAGCTGGGGCTTGGCTTGCCCGCTCCCTTGCGCGGCCTGCTCGAGCGCCTGCTGCCGTCCTGAGCCGCGAGCATCTTCTGTCCCGGAGCCTGGGGCGGGGCTCAATGTCCGGCATGCCTGAGCGCGTCGAGCTCGCGGTGGCGCCGATGCACCGTCCAGTGCTCCGAGAAATGCCGCGCCAGCTCCTCGACCAGATAGGTCGAGCGGTGCTGGCCGCCGGTGCAGCCGATCGCTACCGTGACATAGCTGCGGTGGTCGCGCACCATCGAGGGCAGCCAGCGTTCCAGGAAATTGATCACGTAGACCTGCATCGCCTGCACCTCGGGCTCGACGCACAGGAAATCAGCCACCGGCGCGTCGAGACCGGTCAGCGGCCTGAGCTCGGGCTCGTAGTGCGGGTTGGGCAGCATCCGCACGTCGAAAACGAAGTCGGCATCCATCGGCACGCCGCGCTTGAAGCCGAAGGACTCGAACACCAGCGTCAGCGTCGAAGGCGCGTGGTCGAGCAGATTCCTGACCTCGGTGCGCAGGTGCGAGGACTTGAGATGGCTGGTGTCGATCACCAGCGAATATTCGCGCAGCTCGGACAGCAGCTCACGTTCGTGCTCGATCGCCTCGATCAGCGCATGATGCTGATCCCTGGAGTCATGGCGAGATAGGGGATGCAGGCGGCGCGTCTCGGAAAAGCGTCGCACCAGGGTCTCGGTGGTGGCGTCGAGGAACAGCACCGTCAGCGGCTGCCCCGCCTGGCGCAGCTTGTGCAGCTGTGCCGGCATGCCGGGCAGCGACTTGGCGCTGCGCACGTCGACCGCGATCGCGACCCGGTCGGCGTGGTGTCCATGCTCGATCGCGATGAAGTCATCCAGCAGCTCGGGTGGCAGGTTGTCGACGCAGTAGAAACCGGCATCCTCCAGCGCGTGCAGCGCCACCGACTTGCCGGAGCCCGACATGCCGGTGATGAGCACCAGCTGCATGGGGGGCTTGCGCTTCATGGCTGCAGCATCTCGCGCGCATGCGCCAGCGACGCCTCCGACAGGCGGTCGCCCCCCAGCATGCGTGCCAGCTCCTGCACCCGGGTCTCGTCGGCGATCACGCGCACCTCGCTCGCCGTGCCCAGCGCGTCGGCCTTCTTCGAGACGAACAGGTGATGGTCGGCGCTCGCAGCCACCTGAGGCAGGTGGGTCACGGCCAGCACCTGGCGGTCGCGGCCGAGCTGGCGCATCAGGCGGCCCACCGTCTGCGCCACCGCGCCGCCGATTCCGCTGTCGACCTCGTCGAAGATCAGCGTAGGCGCCTGGCCGAGCTGGCTGGTGGTGACCGAGATCGCCAGCGCGATGCGCGAGAGCTCGCCGCCCGATGCGACCTTGCCGACCGGCCGCGGCGTGCTGCCCGCATGTCCGGCAACCAGGAACTCGACGTTCTCGAGGCCATGCACCTGCGGCTCGGGCAGCGGCGCCAGACGGGCCTCGAAGCGGCCGCCGTTCATTCCCAGGCCCTGCATGGCGGTGGTGATCTCCTGCGACAGCTTGATTGCGGCCTGCTCACGCGCGGAACTGGTCTTCTTCGCCGCCTTGAGCAGTGCCTGCAGTGCGGCCTGTTCCGCCCGCTGCAGCCCGTCGAGGTCGGTGCTGCGGTCGAGCTCGGCGAGTTGGCCCTGCCACTGGCCGAGCCGGTCGGGGAGTTCCTCGGGCTGGAGCCGGAAGCGCCGTGCCAGCGACAGCCATTGCGACAGGCGCTGGTCTAGCGCCTCGAGCGCCGCCGGGTCGAGCTCGGTCGGATCGGCGTGGTGCTGCAGATCGTGGCAGGCATCCTCGACCTGCGCCAGCGCGCCTTCGAGCACCGCGGCGATCTCGCCGTAGCGCGGCTCGATGTGCTGCTGCGCCTGCAGCGACTGCAGCGCGCGGTGCAGCAGTGTGGTGACGCTGCCATCGTCCTCGTCGAGCGCCTGCAGCGCGCTGCGCGCGGCGTCCATCAGGCCCTGCGCATGCGAGAGCCGGCCGTGCTGCAGGTTGAGCTCTTCCCACTCGCCGTCGGCGGGCGCCAGCTTGACGAGCTCGCCGATCTGCCACTGCAGCCGCTCGCGCTCCTGCTCCAGCGTGGCTTGCTGCGATTTCGCCTGCTCGAGCGTGCGCGCAGCCTCGCGCCAGCCGTTCCAGAGCCCGCGCAGCTCGACGGTCGAGATGCGGCCGTAGTCGTCGAGCAGCTGGCGCACCGAGTCGGGCCGGGTCAGGCTCTGCCAGGCATGCTGGCCGTGGATGTCGACCAGCTCGTCGGCCAGGCTCTTGAGCTGGGTCACGGTGGCGGCGCTGCCGTTGACCCAGGCCCGGCTGCGGCCCTGTCCGTCGAGCGAGCGCTTGAGCAGCAGCGGCTCCTCGGGGTCGGCCGCGAAGCCGTTCTCGTCGAGCCAGGCGCGCACGGCGGGCGAGGCATCGAACTCGGCCGCGATCTCGCAGCGCGCAGCCCCTTCGCGGACCACGCCCGCATCGGCGCGGGCGCCCAGCACGAACTGCAGCGCGTCGATCAGGATCGACTTGCCGGCACCGGTCTCGCCGGTCAGCACGGTGAAGCCCGTTTCCAGGTCCAGGTCCAGGCTGCGCACGATCACGAAATCGCGCAGCGACATGCGGCGCAGGCTCATGTGTTCATCCCTTCGTTCCAGTGCAGCTTCTTGCGCAAGGTGTCGAAATAGCTCCAGCCCTTGTGGTGGAGCAGGCAGAGCTTGTAGGGCGCGCGCCGCACCGTGATTCTGTCGCCGTGCAGCAGGCTTGTGAAGGTCTGCATGTCGAAGTTGGCGCTGGCCTCGCGGCCGTTGACCAGCTCGAGAGTGATCTCGCCGGAGGCGGGCAGCACGATCGGCCGGTTCGAGAGCGTGTGCGGCGCAATCGGCGCCATGATCCAGCCGTCGATCGCCGGGTGCAGCAGCGAGCCGCCGACCGACAGCGTGTAGGCGGTCGAGCCGGTCGGCGTAGCGATGATCAGGCCGTCGGCGCGCTGGTTGGCGACGAAGCGGCCGTCGACCTCGACGCGCAGCTCGATCATGCCGGTGGCGCCGCCCCGGTTGACCACCACGTCGTTGATCGCGATGGTGTCGAACACGCAGTCGCCGTCGCGCCAGACGCTGGCGTGGATCAGGCTGCGGTGGTCCTCCTCGTACTCGCCGCTCAGGATGGGGCGAAGATGGGTCTCGAAGTCCGCCAGCGGGATGTCGGTGATGAAGCCTAGCCGGCCCTGGTTGATGCCCACCACGGGCACGCCGAAGCGTGCCAGCTGGCGGCCGATGCCGATGATGGTGCCATCGCCGCCCATCACGAGCGCCAGGTCGCATTCGGTGCCGATGGCGGTCGGCGTCAAGGCGGCGTACTGGGTCAGGCCGGTATTGAGCGAGGTCTCGAGCTCGAGCGACACCTCGCAAGCCATGGAGTGCAGGAACTCGGCCACGCGCTCGAGCGCATCGCGCGAGCCGGCGGCCTGGTACTTGCCCACCAGCGCCACATGGCGAAAGCGGGTCTTGCCTTCCCGGCCAGTTCGGGTTGCCGGGCTTGATATGGGCAGGTTCATCCCCAAATTACAGCACAAGGTTTTTTACAATGGCCTGCATGTTAGACGACCGCTCCAAACTGCTGCTCAAGACCCTGGTCGAGCGCTACATCGCCGACGGCGAGCCGATCGGATCGCGCACACTCTCGCGCGCTGCCGGCCTGGAGCTGTCGCCCGCGACCATCCGCAACGTGATGAGCGACCTCGAGGAACTGGGCCTGATCGTCAGTCCCCATACCTCGGCGGGCCGCATCCCGACGGCGCGCGGCTATCGCCTGTTCGTCGACACCATGCTGACG
>JBDLTM010000203.1:0-4447 GCA_039805805.1 Pseudomonadota bacterium
CAACCCCGGCCGAGCGGCCTGCTGCGCCAGCCTGGGCAGCAGATCGGCGGCCGTGGTGCCGACCTGCAGCAGGTCCATCTGCCACTCGCCGACGAAGCCCTCGCTCACTGTCTTGCCCAGGAAGCTCAGCAGCCCGTCGTAGTAGCCCCCCGCGTTGAGCAGGCCGATCGGCTTGCCGTGGTAGCCCAGCTGGCGCCAGGCCCAGACCTCGAACAGCTCCTCGAAGGTGCCGATGCCGCCGGGCAAGGCCAGGAAGGCGTCGGCGCGTTCGGCCATCAGGTGCTTTCGCTCGTGCATGGTGGCCACCACATGCAGCTCGCTGCAGCCTCGGTGTGCCGCCTCCATCTCGACCAGGGCCTGCGGGATCACGCCGGTCACATGGGCGCCGGCGGCCAGCGCCGCGTCGGCCACCGCGCCCATCAGGCCATGGTGGCCGCCGCCGTAGACCAGCCGCGCGCCGCTGGCCCCGATCCAGTGCCCGACCTCGCGCGCGAGCGCGGCGTGGACGGGATCGGTGCCGGGGCGCGAGCCGCAGTAGACGCAGAGCGTGAATGGGGTCTTGTAGTCCATGGCCGACATCATGCCAGCAGAAGGTCAGCGGTCGCCGTCGCGCGGCATCTGCGCCTGGCTCGACCGCCGGAGCCGAGCGCGATCATGGCCGCTTCGTTGCCGGCTTGCCGTTCAGGCCGGGCGGCGCGGAGACCAGGCGGGTGCCGGCCCAGGCGTCGTGCCAGAACTGGCGCCCGGGGTGGAAGCGCGACAGGAAGGCCCAGGCCGCGATCCAACCGGCCAGCAGCACCAGCGTCTGTGCCAGCGGCAGCGAAAAGATCGCTCGTGCGGCCAGCGGCGGCAGCAGCCAGAGCCAGCTCAGCAGGTAGCGGATCAGCGCCCGTCCCAGCGTGGGCGGCAGGCCGTCCGGTCCCACGATGCGGACATGCCAGGTACGCATCGGCAGGGTCTGGCCCCGGCGCCAGAACCAGGAAAAGTACAGTCCGAGCAGCAGGAAGATGAAGCCCTGCAGCTCCGGCCGGTTTTGCAGCCCGTGGCGCGTCTGCGTGATGACGCTGAACAGCAGTCCGGCGACGAAGACGACGCCAAACAGCAGCACGCCTTCGTAGAGCCAGCAGGCCATGCGACGGCGCAGGGAGGGGGTAGTCGAAGGGGAGGGGGGGGCGGAATTCATGAGCGGTGCGGCAGGCGATGCCGGATTGTCTCACTCTGCCGGGCTGGAAAGCCCCTTTGCGCTTGATCAAATAGATGAGGGATTTTTGCCGTCCCGTCTGTTGCAGTGCGATAATGCGTTCTTCAGCACCCAAGGCAAACGGGTCAAGGTCGCGCGACGTATCGATCGCCATGTCCTTGGCCTCAAGTCCCGAGGCCGCCTCACGAGGGTAGGTCCGAGGGGCACCCCAGGTTTTTCGTTAGAGAAATACCCGAAAGGTTCATCATGGAAATCAACAAGGCAGAACTCGCCTCCGCAGCGGCCGCATCCGGCCAACACCCCGAAGAATTGATGGGCGCCGAGATCCTCGTGCGCGCCCTGCAGGCCGAAGGCGTCAAGCAGATCTGGGGCTATCCCGGCGGCGCCGTGCTCTACATCTACGACGCGATCTACAAGCAGGATAGCATCCAGCACGTTCTGGTGCGCCACGAGCAGGCCGCCGTCCACGCGGCTGACGGCTATGCGCGCGCCACCGGCGATGTCGGCGTCGCGCTCGTGACCTCGGGCCCGGGCCTGACCAATGCCGTTACCGGCATCGCCACGGCCTACACCGACAGCATTCCGATGGTCATCATCTCGGGCCAGGTGCCGCTCTCGATGATCGGTTCGGACGCCTTCCAGGAGTGCGACACCGTCGGCATCACGCGTCCGATCGTCAAGCACAACTTCCTGGTCAAGGATGCGCGCGAGATGGCCGACGTGATGAAGAAGGCTTTCCACATCGCGCGCACCGGCCGTCCGGGCCCGGTGGTGGTCGACGTGCCCAAGGACATCTCCTTCAACAAGGCGCCCTATCACGGTTACCCCGAGACGGTCGCGATGCGCAGCTACAACCCGGTGCGCAAGGGCCATGGCGGCCAGATCCGCAAGGCGCTGCAGCTGCTGATGTCGGCCAAGCGCCCCTATATCTACACCGGTGGCGGCGTGCTGCTGGGCAATGCCGAGCAGCAGCTGCGCGAGCTGGTCGACATGACCGGCTTCCCGGTCACCCATACCCTGATGGGCCTGGGCGCCTATCCGGCCACCGACCGCAAGTTCCTCGGCATGCTCGGCATGCACGGCACCGTCGAGGCCAACTATGCGATGCAGAACTGCGACGTGCTGCTGGCCGTCGGCGCGCGCTTCGATGACCGCGTGATCGGCAACCCCAAGCACTTCGCCTCGGTCGAGCGCAAGATCATCCACATCGACATCGACCCCTCGAGCATCGCCAAGCGCGTCAAGGTCGACGTGCCGATCGTGGGCGACGTCAAGGAAGTGCTGACCGAGCTCAACGCCATGATCCGCGAGTCTCAGCAGCGCAACGATGCGCAGGCGCTGTCGGCCTGGTGGAACCAGATCGAGGGCTGGCGCTCCAAGGACTGCCTGGCCTATGACCGCGGCAACACCCAGGTCATCAAGCCGCAGGCCGTGGTCGAGGCGCTCTGGAACCTGACCAAGGACGACGACTGCTACATCAGCTCGGACGTCGGCCAGCACCAGATGTTCGCGGCCCAGTTCTACAAGTTCGACCGGCCGCGGCGCTGGATCAACTCGGGCGGCCTGGGCACCATGGGCGTGGGCCTGCCCTACGCGATGGGCATCAAGCTGGCGCTGCCTCAGGCGGACAGCTGGTGCATCACCGGCGAGGGCTCGATCCAGATGAACATCCAGGAGCTCTCGACCTGCCACCAGTACGGCACGCCGGTCAAGATCGTCTCGCTCAACAACCGCTACCTCGGCATGGTGCGCCAGTGGCAGGAGCTGACCTACCAGGGCCGCTACAGCCACAGCTACATGGACGCGCTGCCCAACTTCGTCGCCATCGCCGAGGCCTACGGCCATGTCGGCATGCTGATCGAGCGCCCCGAGGACGTCGAGCCCGCGCTGCGCGAGGCGCGCGCGATCAAGGACCGCACCGTCTTCATGGACTTCCGCACCGACCCGACCGAGAACGTCTGGCCGATGGTCCAGGCCGGCAAGGGCATCACCGAGATGCTGCTCGGCTCTGAAGAGCTGTAACCCTCCCTCAACAGGGCAGAAGAATCTATTGACCGCCAAGCCCGCTGCTTACCGGCAGCGGGGGAGGGCGGCGAAATGAGGAATCGCTGACATGAAACACATCATCGCCGTTCTGATCGAGAACGAAGCCGGCGCGCTGTCGCGCGTTGTGGGCCTGTTCTCGGCCCGTGGCTACAACATCGAGTCGCTCACCGTGGCGCCGACCGAGGACCCCTCGCTGTCGCGCATGACGATCCAGACCGCCGGCTCCGACGACGTGATCGAGCAGATCACCAAGCACCTCAACCGCCTGATCGAGGTGGTCAAGGTGGTCGACCTGACCGAGGGCACCTATACCGAGCGCGAGCTCATGCTGATCAAGGTGCGCGCAGTCGGCAAGGAGCGCGAGGAAATGAAGCGCATGGCCGACATCTTCCGCGGCCGCATCATCGACGTCACCGACAAGAGCTACACCATCGAGCTGACCGGCGACCAGTCGAAGAACGACGCCTTCCTGCAGGCGATCGACCGCAGCGCCATCCTCGAGACGGTTCGCACCGGCCCCAGCGGCATCGGTCGCGGCGAGCGCATCCTGCGCGTCTGAACGCCGCATCCGTTTACACTAGCGCCTTTTCGAGGCTCAGCCCTTGGCCGTTCGGGCTGGGCCTGTCGATGCCCTTCGACGGGCTCGCCCACGAACGGCACCCCTATTCATTTGGAGCAAGCATGAACGTTTTCTACGACAAAGACTGTGACCTGAGCCTGATCAAGGGCAAGACCGTCGCCATCATCGGTTACGGATCGCAGGGCCACGCCCACGCCCAGAACCTGAACGAGAGCGGCGTCAAGGTCGTCGTCGGCCTGCGCAAGGGCGGCGCCTCCTGGGACAAGGTCGCCAAGGCCGGCCTGACCGTGATGGAAGTCAACGACGCCGTCAAGGCCGCTGATCTGGTCATGATCCTGCTGCCCGACGAGAATATCCCCGAGGTGTACAACAACAACGTCGCCCCGAACATCAAGCAGGGCGCCACCCTGGCCTTCGCCCACGGCTTCAACGTGCACTACAACCAGGTCGTGCCGCGCGCCGACCTGGACGTGATCATGGTCGCCCCGAAGGGCCCGGGCCACACCGTGCGCTCCGAGTACCTCAAGGGCGGCGGCGTGCCGACCCTGATCGCCGTCTACCAGGACAAGTCCGGCAAGGCCCGTGACGTGGCCCTGTCCTATGCCATGGCCAACGGTGGC
>JBDLTM010000204.1:0-4424 GCA_039805805.1 Pseudomonadota bacterium
GCCGAGCTCGACCAGTCGCGCAACTTCAAGGCCTGGTTCAAGAAGGGCAACACCATGGGCGCGCTGATGACGGGCGTGGAGCACTGGCTGCTGCCCAAGCTCGGCATGAAGCGCCCGCCGTGGAGCATCCACCGCACGGCGGCCGACCACAGCTTCCTCAAAACCGCGGACCAGTGTCCGAAGATCGAGTACGCCAAGCCCGACGGCAAGCTGACCTTCGACCGCCTCTCCAGCGTGTTCATCAGCAACGCCAACCACGAGGAGAACCAGCCGGCGCACCTGACGCTCAAGGACCAGAGCGTGCCGGTCAGCGTGAACCTGGCCAGGTTCGCGGGCCCCGAGAGCCGCTACTGCCCGGCCGGCGTGTACGAGTTCGTCAACAAGGACGGCGCCGACCAGCTGGTGATCAACGCGCAGAACTGCGTGCACTGCAAGACCTGCGACATCAAGGATCCGACGCAGAACATCGTCTGGGTCACGCCCGAGGGCGGCGGCGGGCCGAACTACGCGGGCATGTAAACGGCTTTTCGCCGCGCGGCTGGCCTGCGGGCCCCGCGCAGCGCTGGGCTACAATCAAAGATTGCCTTTTCGGGTCAGGTCGCGCCATGCTGGCCTGCCCCGGGAATTCATTCAAGTCGCCGCCTGGCGGCTGGCAATGCAAGAACACCATCGCGCAGGCCTGTGCCTGCGCCACCCTCATCTAGGAGAAAACCATGGCAGTGAACGTCGAGACCCTGGAAAAGCTGGAGCGCAAGATCACGCTCGAGCTGCCGGTCGCTGAAATCCAACAGGAAGTCGATGCGCGCCTCAAGCGCATGGCCAAGCAGGTCAAGATGGACGGCTTCCGTCCGGGCAAGGTGCCGCTGAGCGTCGTCGCCAAGCAGTACGGCTACTCGGTCCAGTACGAAGTCATGAACGACAAGGTCGGTCAGGCCTTCCAGGCTGCCGCCGCCGAAGCCCAGCTGCGCATTGCCGGTGCTCCGCGCATCAACGAGAAGGAAGGCGCTGCTGAAGGCAAGGTCGCTTTCGAGGCCATCTTCGAGGTCTACCCCGAAGTCAAGATCGGTGACCTGAGCAGCGCCGAGATCGAGAAGCTCACCGCTGAAGTCGACCAAGCAGCCATCGACCGCACCCTGGACATCCTGCGCAAGCAGCGCCGCACCTTCACCACCCGTGACGAAACCGGCTGGGCTGAAGCTGGCGACCGCATCACCATCGACTTCGAAGGCAAGATCGACGGCGAACTGTTCGAAGGCGGCAAGGCCGAAGGCTTCCAGTTCATGGTCGGCGAAGGCCAGATGCTCGAGCAGTTCGACGCTGCCGTGCGCGGCATGAAGACCGGCGAGTCCAAGACCTTCCCGCTCGACTTCCCGATCGATTACCACGGTCAGGAAGTGGCTGGCAAGACTGCCGACTTCCTGGTCACGGTCAAGAAGATCGAGTTCCAGAACCTGCCTGAAGTCAACGAAGAGTTCGTCAAGTCGCTTGGCATCGAAGTCGGCACCGTCGAAGCCCTGCGCGCCGACATCAAGAAGAACCTCGAGCGCGAAGTCAAGTTCCGCCTGCAGGCCCGCAACAAGGCAGCCGTGATGGACGCCCTGATCGCCAAGGCCGAGCTCGACCTGCCCAAGGCCAGCGTCGACGCCGAAGTCGAGCGCCTGGTCGAAGGCGCCCGCGCTGACCTCAAGCAGCGCGGCATCAAGGACGCCGACAAGGCCCCGATCCCGGCCGAGCTGTTCAAGGACCAGGCCGAGCGCCGTGTGCGCCTGGGTCTGGTGGTGGCCGAGCTGGTCAAGGCCAACGAACTGCACGCCAAGCCCGAGCAGCTGGACGCGCACATCGAGGAACTGGCCGCTTCCTACGAGCGTCCGGAAGAAGTGGCGCGCTGGTACAAGAGCGACAACCGCCGCTTGGCCGAAGTCGAAGCCATCGTGATCGAGAACAACGTCGCCGACTTCGTGCTGGGCAAGGCCAAGGTCACCGACAAGTCGGTCTCCTTCGAGGAACTGATGGGCCAGGCCTGATCCTGCGGCGCCTGCCTGCCTGCCTGCCAGCCGGCCGGCGACGGATCAAGTCAAACGAGGGCGGAAGCAATTCCGCCCTTTTTTATTGCCTGTGCATCCCCATCTGGCGATCAGGTCGCTTGGCATTGGTTACAGTAAGCGCTGCAATGAACTTCAGGAGCACAACACATATGAGCGCATTGGACGCACAGAACCTGGGCATGGTCCCGATGGTGATCGAGCAATCCGGCCGCGGCGAGCGTGCCTACGACATCTACTCGCGCCTGCTCAAGGAGCGCGTCGTGTTCCTGGTCGGCCCGGTCAACGACCAGTCGGCCAATCTGGTGGTCGCACAGATGCTGTTTCTCGAGAGCGAGAACCCGGACAAGGACATCCATTTCTACATCAACTCGCCGGGTGGTTCGGTCAGTGCGGGCATGTCGATCTTCGACACGATGAACTTCATCAAGCCCCAGGTCAGCACGCTGTGCCTGGGCATGGCAGCCAGCATGGGCGCCTTCCTGCTCGCGGCCGGCGAGAAGGGCAAGCGCTTCTCGCTGCCCAACTCGCGCGTCATGATCCACCAGCCGCTCGGCGGCGCCCAGGGCCAGGCCACCGACATCGAGATCCACGCGCGCGAGATCCTGCGCCTGCGCGCCGACCTCAACAAGATCCTGGCCGAGCGCACCGGACAGCCGCTCGACAAGATCGAGCGCGACACCGAACGCGACTACTTCATGGCCGCGGCCGAGGCGGCCGAATACGGCCTGATCGACCGCGTGATCGACAAGCGCGGCGCCTGATCCCGGTCATCCCGCACAGCCCGCGCCGTCCGCTGTCAAGGTGGTGCGCGGGCTTCACTTATCATCGGTGCTTCCAGCATTCCACCGAGTTCGAGCAAGGCATATCTCATGGCCGATAACAAAGGCGCCTCCAGCGAAAAAACCCTCTACTGCTCCTTCTGCGGCAAGAGCCAGCACGAGGTCAAGAAACTCATCGCCGGACCCTCGGTGTTCATCTGCGAAGAGTGCATCGACCTGTGCAACGACATCGTGCGCGAGGAGCTGCCTCAGGGGGCGCTGGCCAGGGGCGATGATGCCGACCGCCTGCCCACGCCAACCGAGATCAAGCATCATCTCGATGGCTACGTGATCGGACAGGAACTGGCCAAGAAGACGCTGTCGGTCGCGGTCTACAACCACTACAAACGACTGCGTCACAAGTCGCATGCGCGCAAGGACGACGTCGAGCTGGCCAAGAGCAACATCCTGCTGATCGGCCCGACCGGCTCGGGCAAGACGCTGCTGGCCGCGACCATGGCGCGCATGCTCAACGTCCCGTTCGTGATGGCCGACGCCACCACGCTGACCGAGGCTGGCTATGTCGGCGAAGACGTCGAGAACATCATCGCCAAGCTGCTGCAGACCTGCAACTACGACGTCGACAAGGCCCAGCAGGGCATCGTCTACATCGACGAGATCGACAAGATCACCCGCAAGTCCGAGAATCCCTCGATCACCCGCGATGTATCGGGCGAGGGCGTGCAGCAGGCGCTGCTCAAGCTGGTCGAAGGCACGATTGCCTCGGTGCCGCCACAGGGCGGGCGCAAGCATCCAAACCAGGACATGCTGCAGGTCGATACCTCCAACATCCTGTTCATCTGCGGTGGCGCCTTCGCCGGCCTCGAGAAGATCGTCGAGCAGCGCACAGAAGCCGCAGGCATCGGCTTCGGCGCCAACGTCAAGAGCAAGCAGCAGCGCAGCCTGACCGAAGTCTTCTCCGAAGTCGAACCCGACGACCTGGTTCGATTCGGCCTGATCCCCGAGCTGATCGGCCGTCTGCCGGTCGTTACCGCGCTGGCCGAGCTTGGCGAGGATGCGCTGGTCGACATCCTGACCGAGCCCAAGAATGCCGTCGTCAAGCAGTTCGCGCAGCTGCTGGCCATGGAGGGTGTCGAGCTCGAGGTCAGGGACGAGGCGCTGCACGCGATTGCCCGCAAGGCCATCAAGCGCAAGACCGGTGCGCGCGGCCTGCGCTCCATCCTCGAGCAGTCACTGCTCGACACCATGTTCGAACTGCCCGGCATGGAAAACGTTCACAAGGTGGTCGTCGAGGCGGCCACCATCGAGGAAGGCAAGGCACCGCTGCTGGTGCTGCGCGAAGAGGCCAAGCAGGCCTGAGCCCCATTCCTGCCCGGATGCCGGCGGCCGCGGCTTGAAGTCGCTGCCGCCGGCCCCATTTGAGGTGAAAGATTTCTAGGTAACCGCATGTCCGGACACACCCCAATGCCCAGCCAGCCCGTCGCACTGCCGCTCCTGCCGCTGCGCGACGTGGTGGTTTTCCCCCACATGGTGATCCCGCTGTTCGTCGGGCGTCCCAAGAGCATCAAGGCGCTCGAGACCGCGATGGCGCAGGAGCGCC
>JBDLTM010000205.1:0-4399 GCA_039805805.1 Pseudomonadota bacterium
CCAAAACAACGTCTCCAACCACGCCGTCGGCCTGCTGATGATGGTCTACGTGACCTTCGGCGGCATGGTCGCGACTACCTGGGTGCAGATCATCAAGGCCGGCATGCTGCTGACCGGTGGCACGCTGGTGATGATCCTCGCCATGAGCCAGTTCGGCTTCTCGTTCACCACCATGATGGAGCGCGCCACCGAAGTGCACAAGCTCGGCTCCAGGCTGATGACCCCGGGCAGCCTGCTGGCCGATCCGGTAACCGCGATCTCGATGGCGATGGGCCTGATGTTCGGCACCGCCGGCCTGCCGCATATCCTGATGCGCTTCTTCACCGTCAACGACGCCAAGGAAGCGCGCAAGTCGGTGCTCTACGCCTCCGGCATCGTGGCCTACTTCTTCAACGTCATCATGCTGATGGGATTCGCCGCCATCATCATCGTCGGCCAGAACCCCGAGTTCTTCGAAGGCGGCAACGTCGGCGGCAAGCTCATCGGTGGCGGCAACATGGTCGCGATGCACCTGTCGAAGGCGGTCGGCGGCAACATGCTGCTGGGCTTCCTGGCCGCGGTTGCCTTCGCCACCATCCTGGCGGTGGTCTCGGGCCTGGCACTGGCCGGCGCCTCGGCGATCTCGCACGACCTCTATGCCCGCGTGATCAAGAAGGGCCAGGCCTCCGAAACCGACGAGATCCGCGTCTCCAAGTACGCCACCATCGTGCTGGGCCTGATCGCCATCGTGCTCGGCATCCTGTTCGAGAAGCAGAACGTCGCCTTCATGGTCGGCCTGGCCTTCGGCATCGCCGCAGCGGCCAACTTCCCGGTCCTGATCCTGTCGATGTACTGGAAGGGCCTGACCACGCGCGGCGCACTGGCCGGTGGCTACAGCGGACTGGTCTCGGCGGTTTTCTTCGTCGTCGCGTCCAAGTCGGTCTGGGTCGACGTGCTGGGCAAGGCCGAGCCGCTCTTCCCCTACACCCAGCCGGCGCTGTTCGCGATGCCGATCGCCTTCCTGGTGACCTTCCTGGTCTCCAAGCTCGACGCCAGCGCCAAGGGCCAGGCCGAGATCGCCGCCTTCGACGACCAGTATGTGCGCGCCCAGACCGGCTTCGGTGCCGCCGCGGCCGCGCAGCATTGACCGTGCAGTGACTTGATGTGCAAGGCCACCGGGACTCCCCGGTGGCCTTTTCCATTCCCATCGCATCAGGCGCACAAGCCCATGCCGGCGATACAGCCGCCAGGGTGCCGCCATAATCTCGTCCATGCGGATCCTGATCGATTTCTTCCCCATCCTGCTGTTCTTCGGCGCCTACAAGCTGCACGACATCTACGTCGGCACCGCGGTGCTGATGGCGGCCACCCTGCTGCAGAGCGGCATCATCTATGCGATCGACCGCAGGCTGCAGACGATGCAGAAGGCCACGCTGGCGCTGGTGCTGGTGTTCGGCGCGCTCACGCTCGGCCTCCACGACGAGCGCTTCATCAAGTGGAAGCCGACGGTGCTGTACGCTGGGATGGCGCTCGGGCTGGGCGCGGCGCTGTGGGGCTGGAAGAAGAACGTGCTGCAGATGCTGCTGGGCAGCCAGCTGCGACTGCCGTCCGCGGTCTGGAACCGGCTGACGCTGGCCTGGGTGCTCTACTTCATCTTCATGGCCGGCAGCAACGCCTTCGTCGCGCATTTCTACTCGACCGAGACCTGGATGGACTTCAAGCTCTGGGGCTATGCCTTCCCGCTGCTGTTCATCGCCGGCCAGGGCCTCTACGTCGCTCCCTACCTGAAGGATGAGCATCGCTCATGAACGCCATCCCCACCGCTGCTGCGATCGAGGCGCACCTGCGCCAGCAGCTCGAGCCGACCTTGCTCGAGGTCGAGGACCAGAGCGCCGAGCACGCCGGCCATTCCGGCGCCAACGGACTGGGCTGGGGCACGCATTTCCGGGTGGCCGTCGGCTCGCCACGCTTCGCCGGACTCAGCCGTGTCGCGGCGCATCGCCTTGTGTATGATGCGCTGGTGCCCTTCATCGAGGCCGGCCTGCATGCCGTCGTGATCGAGATCCGGCGCTGAACCCGAATTCCACTGTCACTCCTTACATGAAAAAAGTCCTGACTGCCGTGGCGCTGGCCACGACCCTGAGCGCTTCCGCCTGGGCGCAGAACCTCGCCGTCGTCAACGGCAAGCCCATCCCCACTGCCCGTGCCGACGCCATGGCCGCCCAGCTGGCCCAGTCGGGCCGCCCGGTCGATGCAGAGCTCAAGGCCCAGATCAAGGACCACCTGACCCAGCTCGAGATCCTGGCCCAGGCCGCCCAGCAGATGGGCATCAAGTCCAAGCCTGAATACAGGCAGGCCGCCGAACTGGCGCTCAGCAACGTGCTGGTGACCGAGCTCTTCGCCAGCTTCGAGCGCAGGAACCCGGTCGCTGAATCCGAGATCAAGGCCGAGTACGACAAGCTCGTCGGCGCCAACAGCGGCAAGGAATTCCGCTCGCGCCACATCCTCGTCGCGAGCGAGGCCGAGGCCAAGGCCCTGATCGGACAGATCAAGGGTGGCGCCTCTTTCGAGGAACTGGCCAAATCCAAGTCCAAAGACCCTGGCTCCGGCGCCAATGGCGGCGACCTCGACTGGGCCAACCCGAGCAACTTCGTTCCCGAGTTCGCCGAGGCAATGAAGTCGCTCGACAAGGGGCAGATGACCGATGCGCCGGTCAAGAGCCAGTTCGGCTGGCACATCATCCGCGTCGACGACATCCGCCAGGCCCAGCTGCCGTCCCTCGACCAGTTCAAGCCCCAGATCCAGCAGCATCTGGCCCAGCAAAAGCTCGCCCAGTATCGTGCCGACGTACTCAAGTCTGCCCAGCGCAGCACCGAGCCGCCGAGCGTCAACGGCAAGCCGCTGGCCAAGTCACGCATCGATGCGATGATGGCCCAGGTCGAGCGCAGCGGCCGCCCGGCCGACGAGGGCGTCAAGGCCCAGGTCGTGCAGCACCTGCTCGACCTCGAGACCTTCCTGCAGGCCGCCGAGAAGGCCGGCGTCAAGGCGTCGAAGGGCTACGAGCAGAAGGCCACTGTCGCGCTGCAGCAGGTCATGGCCGGGCTGATGATGGCCGACTACCAGAAGAAGGTCAAGGTCAGCGATGCCGAGGCCAAGGCCGAGTACGACCAGTTCGTCGCCAGCCTGGCAGGCCAGCAGGTGGCTCCTTTCGATCAGGTCAAGCCGCAGATCGTGCAGCACCTGGCCCAGCAGAAGGTGGCCAAGTTCCAGCAGGACCTGCTGTCGAAGGCTCGCATCCAATAAAAGCAGCGCCCCTCAATGACGACAGCCCGCAGCAAGCGGGCTGTCTGTTCTTGGGCTCCAGCTGGTGCTCTCCTGGGCAGGAGACTGGCCAGCCAGGAAGCTTCAGTGCACCACGCGCCCGAACTGGAACTGCCCGGGCGCGGTGATCGGGTCGACGTCGACCGGGATCTCGCTCCTGGGGGGGAACTTGCCCTCCAGGATCAGGCGCGAGAGCGGGTTCTCGATGCGCTGCTGGATCGCACGCTTCAGGGGCCTTGCGCCGAACACCGGGTCGAAGCCGACCTTGGCGAGCTCCTCCAGCGCCGCATCGCTGACCTTGAGCGCGAGGTCCATCTTCGCCAGCCGCTCGGTCAGCACCTTGAGCTGGATCCTGGCGATGGCGGCGATATGCGCCGCATCGAGACCGTGGAACACCACCGTCTCGTCGATGCGGTTCAGGAACTCGGGCCGGAAATGGGTCTTGAGCTCGCCCCAGACCGCATCCTTGATGTCCTCGGCGTCCTGTCCCACCATGGCCTGGATCAGGTGCGAGCCGATGTTGGACGTCATCACGATCACCGCGTTCTTGAAGTCGACCGTCCTGCCCTGGCCGTCGGTCAGGCGCCCGTCGTCGAGCACCTGCAGCAGGACGTTGAAGACGTCCGGGTGCGCCTTCTCGACCTCGTCGAGCAGGATCACGCTGTAGGGCTTGCGCCGGACCGCCTCGGTCAGGTAGCCGCCCTCGTCGTAGCCGACATAGCCGGGCGGCGCGCCGATCAGGCGCGACACCGAGTGCTTCTCCATGAACTCGCTCATGTCGATGCGGATCAGGTGCTCCTCGCTGTCGAACAGGAAGCCCGCGAGCGCCTTGCACAGCTCGGTCTTGCCCACGCCGGTCGGGCCGAGGAACAGGAATGATCCCAGCGGCCGATTGGGGTCCGACAGGCCCGCGCGGCTGCGGCGGATCGCGTTGGCCACGGCCACGATCGCCTCATCCTGGCCGACCACGCGTTCGTGCAGCTTGTCCTCCATGCGCAGCAGCTTGTCGCGCTCGCCCTGCATCAGCTTGGAGACCGGGATGCCGGTGGCACGCGCCACGACCTCTGCGATCTCCTCGGCGCCGACCTGGGTGCGCAGC
>JBDLTM010000206.1:0-4345 GCA_039805805.1 Pseudomonadota bacterium
CCCACGTTGCGGAAGCTCGCGCCCATCACCTCGGTGGCGATGCCATGGCGCTTGTAGAACTCGTAGATGCGGCGCACCGACTTCACGCCCGGGTCGTTGGCGCCGGCCATTGCCGCCTCGTCCCAGCTGGATCCGGCCTGCTTCTTGTACCAGTCGTAGATGCGGCCGACGAAGGGCGAGATCAGCTGCACCCTGGCCTGGCCGCAGGCCACCGCCTGGCAGAAGGAGAACAGCAGCGTGAGGTTGCAGTGGATGCCGCGCTGCTCGAGCTGGGCGGCGGCCTGGATGCCTTCCCAGGTGGCGGCGATCTTGATCAGCACTCGGCGGGTGTCGACGCCGGCGGCCTGGTAGAGCTCGATCAGGCGCTCGGCGCGGGTCACGGTGGCGCTGGTATCGAAGCTCAGCCGGGCGTCGACCTCGGTCGAGACGCGGCCGGGCACGCGCTGCAGGATCTCGCAGCCGAAGCGCACCAGCAGGCGGTCGACCACTTCGTCGAGCTGGCGATCGCGAAAGCGCGTCACGGTATCGGACAGCAGGTGGGCATACTCGGTCTTCTGCACCGACTTCAGGATCAGCGAGGGATTGGTGGTGGCATCGCGCGGCTGGAATTGCTCCAGTTGCAGGAAGTCGCCGGTGTCCGCGACCACGGTGGTGTATTGTCTGAGGGCTTCGAGCTGGGTCATCCCTCCATGTTAGCCCATGAGCATGGCCCGGAATTGTCAGACTGAAGGATTGAAATGCAGGAAGCCCGATCTCCGACTGAACACCAGCCACGCCTGCTGCGGGCGCTGGCTCAGCTGCTGCGCGAGCAGCGGATCGCGGCCCTGGCCACGCTCGAGGCCGACGGCGCGCCCGCCGTCTCGATGGTGCCGTTCGCGGTCGAGCCGGCGCAAGGCTGCCTGGTGCTGCATGTCAGCGCGCTGGCGCAGCATACCGGCAACATGGAGCGCGAACCGCGGGTCTCGCTGCTGGTGACGAGGTCCGAGCAGGCGGGCGTGCCGGTCCACGCCTTGCCGCGCGTGAGCCTGTTCGGCCGCTCGAGCGCGCCGCAGCGCGACAGCCCGGCCTGGGTGGCATGCCGCGCGGCCTATCTGCAGCGATTTCCCGAGGCCGAGCCGATGACGCAGCTGGGCGACTTCCGCTTCTTGGCGATCGAGCTCGAGGGCGCGCGCCAGGTCGCGGGGTTTGGCGCCGCGCGATCGGTCGGGGTGGATGAGCTGGCGGCTGTCTTGCGCGCGGCTTGCCACCCGGTCGATGGCATTACCTGAAAAGGCGAGGCGCCAACAAAAACGCCCGCCAGCTTGCGCTGACGGGCGTCTAAAATGGAGCGGGATAAGAGGCTCGAACTCTCGACCTATACCTTGGCAAGGTATCGCTCTACCAACTGAGCTAATCCCGCAAAACCTGGCTCCCCGACCTGGGCTCGAACCAGGGACCTACGGATTAACAGTCCGGCGCTCTACCGACTGAGCTATCGGGGAATAGCCTCGTATTATAGGCAGGTTTTCAGGCTTTTCGCGAGCAGGCCGAAATTTTGCTGCCTGTTCCGCTTCAGCGCTGGCGAGCCTGGTCCCAGGCCTGCTGCAGCGCCGCCGCTGCTACCTCGGGGTCGGCTGCGCCGGTGATGGCGCGCACCACCGCGAACGACCCGACGCCGCTGGCTGCGATCTCGGGCAGCTGCTCGGTCGCGATGCCGCCGATCGCGACCAGGCTGCGCTGTCGCATCAGGCGGGCGTAGGCCTGCAGGCGGCCGGTGCCCTGCGGCGGGGTGGCCATGGCCTTGAGCGTGGTCGGGAACACGGCGCCCAGCGCCAGGTAGCTCGGGCCCACGGCGTCGGCGCGCAGCATCTCGGCATAGCCGTGGGTGCTCAGGCCCAGGCGCAGGCCGGCGTCGCGGATCTGTGCCAGCTCCTCGGCCGACAGCGTGTCGAGGTCTTCCTGGCCCAGGTGCACGCCGTAGGCGCCGGCGGCGATCGCCTCGCGCCAGTGGTCGTTGATGAACAGCAGGCTGGCGGTGCCGCGCACCGCTTCGACTGCGGCGCGGATCTCGGCGCGGATCGCTTCGGCGTCCTGCGACTTGAAGCGCAGCTGCACGGTCGGCAGGCCGGCGCGCGCCATGCGGCCCACCCACTCGGCGCTGGGCAGCACGGCGTAGAGGCCGAGCTCGTGCGGGCAGGGCGCGAAGGCATCGCTGCGCGGCCCTTCGGGGACGCCGAAGTCGGCCGGTTCGACCGGCCAGGCGTCCGGATCGAAGGTTCCGGTGCGCTCGCTCTGGCGCTGCCAGGCGCGGGCGACCACGTCGGCATCGGCTGGGATGAAGCCGAGACGGCGCGCGGCGGCATAGGCGATCGCTTGGGCGCTGTCGTCGGCCGGCAGCGCTCCGGCATCGGTGTTGCTGTCCAGGCCGAGCGCGGCATGGCGCTCGACTATTTTCTGCATCAGTTCGGTGGCTTGGCTCATGGCGTATCAGCCCTGGTGCCAGAACGGGGTGCCGAGCACCGGTGTGCTGGGCTGGGCGGCCTCCTGCGGCGTCATGGCGCCGGCGCGGAAGGCGGTTCGGCCTGCGCGCACCGCATCGGCGAAGGCGCCGGCCATCGCGACCGGGTCCTGCGCCAGCGCCACGGCTGTGTTGAGCAGCACCGCGTCATAGCCCCATTCCATCACCTGGCAGGCGTGCGAGGGCAGGCCCAGGCCGGCGTCGACGATCAGCGGCACGTCCAGGCGCTCGCGCAGCGTGCGCAGCGCCCAGGGGTTGATCGGGCCGCGGCCGGTGCCGATTGGCGCCGCCCAGGGCATGACGGCCTGGCAGCCGACGTCAACCAGGCGCTGGCACAGCACGAGGTCGTCGGTGCTGTAGGGCAGCACCTTGAAGCCGGACTTGATCAGGCGCTCGGCCGCCTCGACCATGTTCAACGTGTCGGGCTGCAGCGTGTAGTCGTCGCCGATCAGTTCGAGCTTGATCCAGTCGGTCTCGAACACCTCGCGCGCCATCTCGGCGGTGGTGATGGCTTCCTGCAGGCTGTGGCAGCCGGCGGTGTTGGGCAGCACCGGCACGCCCATCTTCTGCAGCAGTGGCCAGAAGCCGGCGCTGGCGTCGAGGCCGCTGGCGCCCTGGCGGCGCAGCGAGGCGGTCAGCATGCAGGGCTGGCTCAGCGCGACGGCGGCTTCGAGCACGGCGGGCGAGGGGTAGCGGGCCGTGCCCAGCAGCAGGCGGCTGGAGAAGGTCTCGCCGTAGAGGACGAGCGGGTCCTGGGGGTTGAGTTCGGTGTTCATGTCTGGGCTCGTGGGTTTCAGCCGCCGGTCACCGGGGCGATGATCTCGATCTTGTCGCCTTCGGCCAGCGGGGTCTGGGCGTAGCGGGCGCGCGGGACGAATTGCAGGTTGAGCGCGGCGGCAAACGGGCCGCTGGCGCCTATGGCCTGGACCGCGTCTGCCAGCGTCGCGTTGTCGGGCAGCTGGTAGGCCTGGTGGTTGATGAGGACTTGCATGGGGGATTCAGGCCGCTTGGGCGGCCAGCGTGTTAAAGCGCAATTGCAGACGGTCGGCCAGCGAGGTTCGGCCGTGCTCCATCCATTCGAGCACCGCGTCGAGCACGGCCGGCGAGATCATGAAGCCGTGCCGGTACAGGCCGTTGACCTGCAGCACCTTGGGTGCTACCTCGTGCACGGTCGGCAGGTTGTCGGGCAACGTGGGGCGGCAGTGGCTGCAGAGCTCGAGGATGCGGCCCTCGCCGAAGCCGGGGTGGACCGCGTAGGCGGCGCTGAGCAGCTCGAGCGTCGATCGCACGCTGGCCGGGCTCATGTCGTCGCTCTCGATCTCGGTCGCGCCGATCATGAAGACGTGATTCTCCTTCGGCGCGATGTAGATCGGGTAGCGCGGGTGCAGCAGCCGGGTCGGTCGCTGCAGCGTGACGTCGGGGGCGTGGACGCGCGCGACCTCGCCCCGCACGCCGCGCAGGTTCTGGTTCGGTGCGCGCCACTGGCTGGCGGCGCCGACGCCGCGGCAGTCCAGCACCCAGCCGCCCGCCGAGGACTGGATGTCCTGTGCCTGCTCCAGCGTGAGCGCAGTATTCCACTCGACCGCCACGCCGAGCGCGGCGAGCGCATCGAGCAGCGCCTGCAGCAGCTGGCGGTTGTCGAGCTGGCCTTCCTCTGGCAGGTAGAGGCCCTGGTGGAAGCGCTGCGCCAGCGCGGGCTCGAGCTCGGCGAGCGTGCGGCCGTCGAGCGTGCGGGGCTTGGGCAGCTCGGGCAGGGCGCGGCAGGTCTGCGCCAGCAGGCCCGAGAAGCGCTGCGCCTCGTGCGCGTCCTGGCGGTGCCAGACGATCAGCGTGCCGTTGCGCTGGAAG